>CAXRCQ010000051.1:0-3790 GCA_964228845.1 Blastomonas sp. | reverse complement strand
GGCCTGCCAGCCCTGCATCACCTTCTCGACGGGGAAATAGGCACGAATCTCGGCCTCGTCGACCGCATAGAGCGCCTGGCGCAGCCAATTGGAAGCAAAGCCGACATCCCAGGGCTGCAGGTCGGCAATGCCCAACTTCTCGGCGGCAAAGGCCTTCAATTCATCGAGATCGCGCTGCGCCGCCGGTTTGGCGCGGCTGGCAAGATCGCGCAGAAAACTGAGCACTGCGCCACCGTCAGACGCCATCTTGGTAGCGAGCGACCATTCGACCGGATCGGCAAAGCCGAGCAGCCCCGCCGCCTCGCGCCGCAATTCGAGGATGCGCGCGATGCGCTCGGAATTGTCGAACCGCCCCGCATGCGGTCCTTGGTCCGATGCCCGGGTGCCAAACGCCTTGTAGACCCGCGCGCGCAGATCGCGATTTTCGGCAAAGGTCAGGATGGCGTTGACCGAGGGCTGCTGCAGCGTGACGCGCCAGCCGGTCTGGCCCTTCGCCTCGGCAGCGGCAGCGAACATCGCCTTGTCGGTCTCCGACACGCCCGCGAGCTCCGCCTCGTCGGTGATCAGCTCTTCCCAGGCATCGGTCGCATCGAGCACCGCGCTGCCGAATTCGTTGGAAAGCGTCGCAAGTTCGACCGACACCGCCTTGAAACGCTCGCGCGCAGCCTCGTCGAGCGCCACGCCCGAGAGGCGGAAATCGCGCAGCGCGTGCTCGACCGCCACCCGGTCGGCCTGGGGCAGGTCGGCAAATTCGGGCGTTGCGGCGAGTGCCTCGAACACCTCGTAGAGTTCGCGGTTCTGGCCGACCATGATGCTGTTGGTGACCAGCCGCTGCTCGCCCTGCTGATAGGCGGCGCGAAACTCGGGACTGTCGGCGACCGCATGCAGGTGCGAAACCGCCGCCCAGATCGCGCCCAGCTCTGCTTCTGCGCGCTCGAAGGGCAGCCAGGCCTCGGCAAAGGTCACCGGCTTGTCGCGCACCAGCGTCTCGATCGTGGCGGCGTGGCGGGCGAGCGCATCATCGAGCGCGGGCGCGACATGATCGGCGGTGATTTCGGCAAAGCGCGGCAGTGCGCGCGTATCGAGCAGGGGGTTGGTCGTATCGGTCATGCCCGCCCTTTAGCCGAAAATGGCCAGGGTCAGGCAAGAATCTTGTGGTCAACTGCGGCCCTGAAGATCGCGCAGCATCGCCGCTGCCTGGGGGCGCTCCGGAAACGACCCCAGCGAAAGCGAGGCGCGCAGCGCGCCCATGGCACGGCCCGGCTCGCCCGCAGCCGCATAGGCCTGGGCGAGGTGATAGCGCAGCCAGGGATTGCGCGGCTGAAGCGCCTGTGCCTTTTCCAGCATCTCGACCGCCAGCATCGGCGTTTCGCTATCATCGGTCAGCGTCATGCCGCGGACATGCGTGACCAGCGGGCTTGCAGGCTGAACGCGATAGGCGAGCCGCGAATCGTGCGCGGCGCGCTCTGGATCGCCCGCGCGCAGCCGTGCGAGCGCCAGATCGGTGAGAAGCATCGGCTGGCTGCTGCCGAGCTGCGCATGGAGCGCCGCCAGCATCGCCACCGCGCCGGGCCAGTTGCCCCGGTCGATATAGGCATTGGCCAGCAGACGAAGGCCACCGGTATTGGCCGGGCTCATGTCGACAAAGCTTTCAAGCAACGCGTCGGATTCGCGTGTTTGGCCGAGTTCACGCAGCACCAGCGACAGGCGTCGCACCACCGGCTCGGCGAGGCGGATGCGCGCCGCGCGCTCGTAATAGGGCAGCGCCCCGCCGGCATTGCCCGAGGCGTAGAGCACGTCGCCGAGCAGCATCTGCGCATCGGGCACGCCCGGATTGCCGTCGGCCAGCGGGCGCGCGAACTCTTCCGCCTGCGCAAAATCGCCGCGCGCCACCAGCATGCGGACATAAGGCACTACCGCGCGCGCATCACGCGGCGCGGAGCGCGCGGCATCGGCGAGCAGCCAGGGCTCGTCGTCCTGATCGAGCCGCAGCAGCGGTGCCGGATCGGGTATTGCGGCGCGTGCGAGATATTCGAGCGCCGCGTCGCGCTCGCCCATCGCCTCGAGCGAGCGTCCGACCAGGGTCAGCAGATAGGCGCTCGTCCCCGCGCGGTTGGCCACCGGGCGAAAGCGTTCGAGCAGTGCCTCGTGCTCGCCCTCGGCATAGAGCGCGCGCGCCAGCAGCTCGGCGGCGCGGCGGTTGTGCGGCTGCGCATCGGCGAGCCTTTCGAACCGGTCGATCGCCTGACGATAATTGCCGAGCTGGAATTCGATCACGCCTTCGACCTGCATCGCTGCAGGAACCCGCTCGAGCGCGCCGCCGGTCTTCTGGATCAGGGTACGCGCCAGATCATAGCGGCCCGCCCGCGCCGCGAGCACCGCCTGCAGAAAATAGCCGCGCGGATTGCCGGGCTCCAGCGCGACGATCTGGCGCGCCGCCTTCAGCATCGCGCGCATCCGGCCCATATCGCCCAGGGTCGCGGCATATTCGCCGAGCACGGCGGTATCATTGGGGTCGATCGCCAGCGCGCGCTCGAACCAGGGCAGGGCGGCGGCAAGCCCGGTCTGGCTCCGCGTCAGCTCGCCACGCAGCTGAAGCGCGCGGACATTGGCTGAATCGAGCGCGACCGCATGATCGGCCGCCTCCAGCCCGCCTGCCTGATCGCCCGAAACGGTGCGGAAGCGCGCGATGTCGGTCCAAAGCAGGCTGTCATCGGGCGTGAACTGCAGCGCCCGGTCGAATGCGGCACGGGCCTCGTCGAAATGGCCGAGCGCCAGATGCGCGCGGCCAAGCGTGCGGGCGGCATAGCCCCGGTCCCGGTCTGCGACCGGCCCCTGGCCCAGCCAGCGGATCGCGTCCTCGGCGCGGCCTTGCTGCACCAGCGCCTCGGCCATCGGCGCACGCACCAGCGCCTTGTCTGCCCCCAGATCCAGTGCGCGCTGCAGCTCGCCCTCCGCGCCATCGGCATCGAACAGCGCCAGGAAGACCCGCGCCTGCGCAAGCCGGGCCTCCTTCATCTTCGGCGCGGCCTTGATCGCATTCATCAACTCGATCCGCGCCGCGCGATTGTCGCCGCGCGCACTATAGGCATTCGCGCGCGCCAGCGCCTCGCGCGCCGCGCCCATGTCTTCTGCCTTGAGGCTCGCGCCCGCCCCGCCCAGCAGCAAGGCTGCGGCGACGAGCGCCGACCACAGCCTGTTGCCGGAACGGGATTCAGCTCTGGATGTCATATTGCCTGAGCAGATCATACAGCGTCGGGCGGCTGATTCCGAGCAGCTTGGCCGCGCCCGAGATATTGCCCTCGGTGCGCGCCAGCGCGTGGCGGATCGCCTTGCGGTCGGCCAGTTCGCGCACCGCCTTCAGGTTCAGGAATTCCGCCGTTTCGGGCTCGGCGCGCTCGAGGTCGAGATCCTCGGCGGTGACCAATCGGCTTTCGGCCATGATCACCGCGCGTTTCACCCGGTTTTCCAGCTCGCGGACATTGCCCGGCCAGTGCCAGGCATCGAGCATCTTGAGCGCATCGGGGGCAAAGCCCTTGACCGCAGGGTTCATCTCGGCGGCAAAGCGGGCGAGGAAATGCTTGGCGAGCAGCACCGCATCGCCCGGCCGTTCGGCGAGCGAGGGGATATTGACCACGATCTCGGCAAGGCGGTAGAACAGGTCCTCGCGGAACCGTTCCTCGGCAATCATCTTTTCCAGATTCTGGTGCGTCGCACAGACCACGCGGGTATCGACCGGGATCGGGCTGCGCCCCCCGACGCGCTCGATCACGCGTTCCTGCAGGAAGCG
>CAXRCQ010000050.1:0-2239 GCA_964228845.1 Blastomonas sp. | reverse complement strand
GCTGGGTGCCGGTCGAGGGCTGGCGGGTGGACCCGGCGCTCGTCTACGCGCACACGCTGCAGGAATCCAATTTTCGCAGCGACGCGCGCAGCCCCGCCGACGCGCGCGGGCTGATGCAGGTCCGTCCCGGCACCGCGATGGACATGGCACGCGCGCGCGGCCAGTCGCTCGATGCCAGCGCACTCTACCAGCCCGCGATCAATCTCGAATATGGCCAGCGCTATCTCGAATTCCTGAGCGGTCGGCCCGAAACCCAGGGGCTGCTGCCCAAGATCATCGCTGCCTATAACGCTGGCCCCCTACCGGTCAGCCGCTGGAACGAGAAGGTGCGCGACAATGGCGATCCGCTGCTGTTCATCGAGTCGAGCCCCTATTGGGAAACGCGCGCCTATGTCGGAATCATCCTGCGCAACTATTGGATGTACGAGAAACAGGCGGGGGTGAACTCGAAGAGCGCGACCGGGCTTGCGCAGGGCATGTGGCCGCGTTTCCCGCATGCTGGCGGCATCGAGCTGGTGCGGCTCGATACGGTGCAGAACAACTGAGCGATGGCGATCGACGAATCGCGGCCGTTCAAGCCCATCAACATCGCGCTGCTGACCATCTCGGACACGCGCACCGCCGCGGACGACACCTCGGGTGACATCCTGGCCGGGCTGATCACCGGCAAGGGTCATAGGCTGATTACCCGCGCGATCGAGAAGGACGATGTTGAGCGGCTGGTCGTCCGGCTGAACAACTGGATCGACGATCCGGAAATCGACGCGATTGTCTCCACCGGCGGCACCGGCCTGACCGGGCGCGACATCACGCCCGAGGCGCTCGACCGGGTGAAGGACAAGGACATTCCGGGCTTTGGCGAGCTTTTTCGCTGGCTCAGCTATCAGACCATCGGCACCAGCACGGTACAATCGCGCGCCTGCGCGGTGCTCGCGCGCGGCACCTATATCTTCGCTCTACCCGGATCGAATGGTGCGGTGAAAGATGGCTGGAACGGCATTCTCAACGAACAGCTCGACAGCCGCAACCGGCCCTGCAACTTCATCGAGCTGATGCCGAGACTTCGCGAGAAATAGGCTTTTCGATCGATCACAGCGGTCGTCACCCCCGCGAAGGCGGGGGTCCCGCTTGGTTCCTGCGAGTACGGAAGCGGGATTCCCGCGTTCGCGAGAATGACGAAAGCGATGGCACTTGTTCGCCAAATGTTCTAATCTCAGTGCATGTCCGCCCACCCGCCCCCGATCAAAGGCCGCGGCGCGCCGCTGAACCGCGAATCGGCGCGGTTCAACCTGCCGGTGCGCGAGGCCGATGGCGACTGGCTTGACCAGCGCGAGGCGATCGACGATAGCCCGGCCCGTTTGCGCACCACCGTGACCATCGAGCATCCACGTTCGATCATCTCGAAGAACACCTCGCCCGATCTTCCTTTCGACCAGTCGATCAACGCCTATCGCGGCTGCGAGCATGGCTGCATCTATTGCTATGCCCGGCCGACCCATGCCTGGCTCGACCTGTCGCCGGGGCTCGACTTTGAAAGCCGGTTGTTCGCCAAGCCTGACGCCGCCAAGCTGCTGCGCGTGACGCTGCGCAAGCCCGGTTATGTGCCCAAGGTGATCGCGCTGGGCACCAATACCGACCCGTACCAGCCGATCGAGGCGGACTATCGTATCACCCGGTCGATCCTCGAGATCTGTCTCGAGGCGCGCAATCCGGTGGCAATCACCACCAAGTCCGACCGTGTGCTGGGCGATATCGACCTGCTTGCCGAGATGGCGCGGCATGGTCTGGTCGCCATCGCGCTGTCGGTCACCACGCTCGACGGCGCGATGGCGCGTACGCTCGAGCCGCGTGCGGCCGCGCCGCACAAGCGGCTCGCCGCGATCCGGGCGCTGAGCGAAGTGGGCGTGCCGACGCATATCAACGTGTCGCCGGTCATCCCCGCGATCCCCGATCACGAGATCGAAGCGCTGGTCGCCGCCGGGGCCGAATCAGGCGCGCTCTCAGCCTCCGATATCCCGGTGCGGCTGCCGCACGAGGTCGCCCCGCTGTTCCGCGTCTGGCTCGATGCGCATTTCCCCGATCGCGCGGGCAAGGTGATGGCGATCATCCAGCAGATGCGCGACGGGCGCGACAACGATCCCGAAGTCGGCTCGCGCATGCGCGGCAAGGGCCCCTGGGCCGACCTGATCCGCACCCGCTTCCGCCTAGCGGTCAAGCGCGCAAGGCTGAACCAGCACAA
>CAXRCQ010000049.1:0-3567 GCA_964228845.1 Blastomonas sp. | reverse complement strand
CCCCGGTCGCGTTGTGCGTACCTTTCGGAGTGCCTGGCGGGTCTGGCGGACGGCCTCGTTGGTGACCGCGCAGCTGTTGATCACCACCACATCGTCGCGCCCGCCGAGCAGCGCGCGAATCGCCTCGCCCTCGGCAATGTTGAGGCGGCAGCCCATCGAGATGATCTCGGGGCCTTTGGCGGTGCTCTGGACGATATCGGACATGATCGTCAGAGGTCGATCTCGCCGGAAAAGACATGCGTGGCAGGGCCCGCCATCTGCACGCTGCTGCCGGGCTGCCAGTCGATGGTCAGGGTGCCGCCGGGCAGATGCACCGCGACGGGTCCGCTGACCAGCTTGCGCCGGATCGCCGCGACTGCCGTCGCACAGGCACCGGTGCCGCAGGCTTGCGTCAGCCCCGCGCCGCGCTCCCCGACGCGCAGGTGCAGGCCATCATCGGCCAGATGCGCGACATTGACGTTGACGCGCTCGGGAAAGAGCGGGTCGTGCTCGATGATCGGTCCCAGCCGACCGAGTTCGACGGCATGGGCATCGGCCACGAAGAAGATGACATGCGGGTTGCCCATGCTGACGGCAGCGGGATCGGTCAGATCCTCCCAGCCGACGGGCAGGTGCAGCGTATCCATGGCATAGGCGAGGGGGATCGCGTTCCAGTCGAGACCCGGACGCCCCATGTCGACGCTGACCTCGCCATCGCCGAGCCTGCCCTGAAGCAGCCCCGCGCCGGTTTCGACCACGACATCGCGCCCGGCGAGCGCAACCACGCAGCGCGTGGCATTGCCGCACGCGCTGACCTCGCCACCATCCTGATTGAAGATCTGCATCGCGAAATCGGCGTGCGATGAGGGCCGCATCACCACCAGCTGGTCGCAGCCGATGCCGCGATGCCGGTCGGCCAGCGCGCGCGCCTGATCCCCGGTCAGGGCCAGGTCATGCTCGCGGGTATCGAAAATGACGAAGTCATTGCCGAGACCGTGCATCTTGTGGAAGCGGTGTTGCGCCATGGCGGCGCTTTAACGCGGGTGCGCCCGTGATGGAAGCGCGATCACTCGCCGCGCGCGGCGCGCAGCTGCGGTTCGGTGAACTGCTCGGCCTCGTCCACCGTGGCGGGCGGGGGCGTCCAGCCCAGGCCGAGCAGGTTGCGCTCGGCCAGCAGGCGGCGTGCCTGTTCGACCGAAAGCGGCTGGCCGAAATGGAAGCCCTGGCCCTTGGCACAGCCGATCGCGGCAAGATGCGCGATCAGCTCGCCATCCTCGATCCCTTCGGCGGTGATGGGCAGGCCCATCGATTCGCCGAGCATTGCGATGGTCTGCACGATCGCGCGGCTTTCCTTGCTCTCGTTCATCGAGGTGACGAAGCTGCGATCGATCTTGATCCGGTCGAACGGCAGCGCGCGCAGATGCGCCAATGAGCTGTAGCCGGTGCCGAAATCGTCCAGCGCGACGCGAACGCCCTGGTTCTTGAGGCTGCCGATGATCGATTGCGCGAGGCCCATATTCTCGAACAGGCAGCTTTCGGTGATCTCGATTTCCAGCCGGCTGGCGGGGAAGCCGGTCTCGACCAGCAGCTTGACGATCTTCTGCGCCAGCCAGGGATCGCGCAGTTGCACCGGCGAAATATTCACCGAAATGGTCAGGCTCTGGTCCCAGCCGCGGGCGTCTTCCATCGCCTGGCGGATGACCGAAGCCGAAAGATCACCGATCATGCCGGTATCTTCGGCAATCGGAATGAAGATTTCAGGCGATACCTGACCCAGTTCGGGCGAATTCCAGCGCGCCAGTACCTCGAAACCGATCAGAGTGCCCGTGGCGAGATCGATCTGCTGCTCGTAATAGGGCACGAATTCGCCACGGCCGATGCCGACGCGCATGCCCGATTCGATCTTGTTGCGGAACTGGACCTCGTTTTCCATGCGCGGGTCGAACCAGCAATAGCGGTTCCGGCCGTGCTTCTTGCTGGCGTACATCGCAATGTCGGCGCGGCGCATCAGCACGTCGAGGCTGTTGTCGCACTGGTCTGCGCGGGCGATGCCTATCGAGGCAGTGACCGTGAGTTCCGCAGTGCCCGTGCTGGCGGGGCCGACGATCGGCTTGCCGACCTGTTCGATCAGGTCCTCGGCGACCCGCTGGACTGTCTCGGGGAAATCCGCGTCGAAGATGAACGTGCAGGCGAACTCGTCCCCGCCCAGCCGCGCGACATGGCTGTTGGGCGGCATCGTCGCCTTGAGCCGCTGTGCGACCTCGACCAGCACCTTGTCTCCGGCATGGTGTCCCTGGATATCGTTGATATTCTTGAAATTATCCAGATCGAGCATGAGATAGGCAACGGTCATGTCGCGCCGCAAGGCCTGGGCGATCAGGCTGGCGCTGGCCTCTCCGATGGCGCGGCGGTTGAGGCATCCGGTCAGCGGATCGGTGACCGCCAGCGTCTTGGCCTGCTCCTCGGCATTCTTGTGATGCGCGATTTCCTGGTGGAGTTCGCTGTAGCGCCGCCAGCCGAAGATGATCAGCGCGATGTTGAGGATCAGTGCCGTCACAGCGATATTGTCGGGCGATACTGCCGCACCATAATAGCGTCCGACCACATCGGGAAGCACGCTGCCGGCGGTGCCGACAAACATCAGGATCGCGGCCGTCATGATGCCACCGGCGACGAAATCGCGGCTGCGATTGGCGCGTCCGGTCAGTTCGTCGGTGCGGCTGCTGCCGTTCGAGGCTGTGGTGTCATGTGGCACTAGAATTCCCCTCAACCGGTATGAGGCACCCGGTCGAATGGGCGAACCCTAAGCAAGGAGCGTTAAAAGAGTGTTTATGGCTAAACCCCCAATATGGGGAAGAACCCCCGATTTCTGCGGGATACGGTGGTGAATCCCAGGTTAAGCCTGGCCTTGCTGCGCCGCCCCGGCAAGCCTGGCGAGCAAGGCTTGCTTTTGTCGCGGCTTTGGGTTAGTGGCCCGCCCAGTTCCCGGCGCAGCAACTGTGCAGGGGACACCCAGTTCAGCCGCTTATACCGCATCGTCGGTTCATGCGCGCGCCGGTCGGCGAGGTTTCGCCCACCGGCGATTTTTGCGTTTGGTGGTCTGGCACATGCGGGTGTCCTTGATCGGGTCGGGCGGGGCAGCCATCTGGGCGGACAGAAGGAGAAGCGGATATGTTCGATAATCTGACTGATCGCCTTGGCGGCGTGTTCGACCGGCTGCGCGGACGCGGCGCGCTGAAGGAAGAGGACGTCCGCGCCGCGATGCGCGAGGTGCGCATCGCGCTGCTCGAGGCCGATGTCGCGCTGCCCGTCGTCCGCGATTTCATCAACACCGTCACCGAACAGGCCGTCGGCCAGGCGGTGCTCAAATCGGTCGCGCCCGGCCAGCAGGTCGTCAAGATCGTCAACGACGCGCTGACCGAGATGCTGGGCTCCGAAGCCAGCGACCTCGACCTTGCCGTCGCGCCGCCCGCCGTCATCATGATGGTCGGCCTGCAGGGATCGGGCAAGACCACCAGCACCGCCAAGATCGCCAAGCTGCTGAAAGAGAAGCACGGCAAGAAGGTGATGATGGCCTCGCTCGACGTG
>CAXRCQ010000048.1:0-4878 GCA_964228845.1 Blastomonas sp. | reverse complement strand
AGGCATCATCGGCCTCGACCGGCGCGCGCCGCCGCTCGAGCAGGCGCTCGCGAGCGGCCTGGCGGATGTCTTCGGCCGTGGGCGGGTTGATCCATTGCGCCGGGATGTTCGCGCCGCGCAGCATCTGTTCCAGACGCCGACGACGCGGATAGGGCACGATCATCAGCGCGGTGCCCTTCTTGCCCGCGCGGCCCGTGCGGCCCGAACGGTGCTTGAGCGTATCGGCATCGCGCGGCAGCTCGACATGGATGACCAGCGACAGGCCGGGCAGGTCGATGCCGCGCGCCGCGACGTCGGTCGCCACGCAGACGCGTGCGCGCCGGTCGCGCAGCGCCTGCAATGCCTGGTTGCGCTCGTTCTGGCTGTGCTCGCCCGACAGCGCGACGGCGGAAAAGCCGCGCTCGATCAGGCTAGAATGCAGATGGCGGACATTGTCGCGCGTCGCGCAGAACAGGATTGCGGTCTCCGCCTCGTACAGGCGCAGCAGGTTGACCACCGCATTCTCGGTGTCCGAAGGGGCCACGGTACAGGCGATATAGTCGATATCGCCATGCCCGCGCTCTTCACTCACCGTCGAGATGCGGTGCGCATCGCGCTGATAACGTTTGGCCAGCGCCACGATCGGCTTGGGCATGGTCGCCGAGAACAGCAAGGTGCGGCGGCCCTCGGGCGTCGCGTCGAGAATTTCTTCCAGGTCTTCGCGAAAGCCCATGTCGAGCATCTCGTCGGCCTCGTCGAGCACCGCGACCTTGAGCGCCGAAAGGTCGAGCGCGCCGCGTTCGAGATGGTCGCGCAACCGGCCCGGCGTGCCGACGACGATCTGTGCGCCATAGCCCAAGTTGCGGCGCTCGCGCGAGGCATCCATGCCGCCGACACAGGTCGCAATGCGCGCGCCGGCAGGGCCATAGAGCCACATGAACTCGCGGCTGACCTGCAACGCCAACTCCCGCGTCGGTGCGATGATCAGCGCCAGCGGAGCCGTGCCCTGGCGAACGCGGCCATCCTCGCCGATCAGCTCTGCCGCCATCGACAGCCCGAAGGCGACGGTCTTGCCCGATCCGGTCTGGGCCGAGACGATCAGGTCGCGGCCCTGCGCTTCGGGCTCGAGCACGGCCTGCTGAACGGGGGTGAGCGTGTCATAGCCGTGCGCGTCGAGCGCGTCCGACAGAACGGCGGGAACGGTATCAAAAGGCATGGAATTTCAATTCGTGTGATGATGCGAAGGTTCCGCATCATCGGCGAAACCGCGCGCGACGCCCAAAATCCGGCATCGCTGCAAGCCTGCGCCATTAGCCTGATTGGCGTGAAAGCACAATGCTATTCGCTGGCAGCGTCGGAAACGCCCGGGAGATAGCTCAGGCGGCGCGCGCCAATGGTGGCTGTCCGGAAATGACCATGCCTTGCGTCAGCCGGAAGCGGCTGATTTCCTGCGCCAACGTGCGCGATTGTTCGGCGAGCGACCGGGCGGCGGCGCTCGTTTCCTCGACCATCGCGGCATTCTGCTGGGTGATGCCGTCGAGCGCGCCGACGGTACCGTTGACCTCGCGCAGCTTGGCGGCCTGGCTTTCCACCGACCCGGCAATGGTCGAGACGAACTCGCTGATCTGCAGGATGCGCGTGGTGATCCGCTCGAGCGTCTCGCTGGTCTCGCTCACCACCGACACGCCCAGTGCTATCTGCTCGTTGGATGCACCGATCTTGGTCTTGATGTCCTGCGCGGCGTCTGCAGAGCGCTGAGCAAGCGCGCGCACTTCGGAGGCTACCACGGCAAAGCCCTTGCCCGCCTCGCCAACGCGCGCCGCTTCGACCCCGGCGTTGAGCGCGAGCAGGTTGGTCTGGAACGACAGCCCCTCGATCACCTCGATGATCTGGTCGATCTCGCGCGCCGAATGCTCGATATTGGTCATCGCCACGCGGGCACGCTCGACGATGCCAGCGGATTTTTCGGCCTCGCCCTGGGCCGCGTCGAGCACCTGCCGCGCTTCGACTGCGCGGTTGGCAGTGTCCGAAATCGAATCGCTGACCGAGCGGATAGTGTTCACCGTGTCGTGCAGCGTCGAGCTCTGCCGCTCGGTCCGGTCGGCCATGTCGTTAGACGCATGGCTGACATCGCCGGCGCTTTCGTCGATCCGTGTCGCGACACCCGAAATCTTCTCGAGCGACTGGCGCATACCTTCGAGCGCCTCGTGATAATCGCTGCGAAGCTGTTCATATTCCTCAGGAAAGGCCTGGTCTATCCGAGCCGAAAGGTCGTTGCGCGCCATTGCCTTCAGACCCTGGCCCAGTGCAGCGATGACTCGGCTTTGCTTGGCGGCTGCGGCATCGCGTGTGGACGCAACCTCGCGTTCCAGCTCTTCGGCCTGGTGATTGGCGGCGGCATTGCGTGCGATCATCTTCTGCAGCTGCAAGGTGATCTGAACCAGCACTGCCGCTTCGATCAACACGATGACCGCGTGCAGCAGCACGCGTGTCAGGTCTGCGCCATCGGGGAAGACCCATGCGGGGATCGCGAAATTCGTGGCAAGATGGTGGACCGCGATGACCGCCGTGCCAGCGACGATGGCGCGCCATTCGCACAGCACGACCAAAGTCGCGAGCAGGGCGAAGAACAACATATGCACGTCCATCTGCAAGTTGCTGCCCGATGCCTGATAGAGCATCACGGCCGGATAGACCGGCATGGTCACGCCGAAGATGATCGCTGTACTGCTGTCGACCCTGCCGCTGCGCGCGACCATGGTCGGTATCAGCGATACCGCTGCCGCGAGCGCGATCGGCCACCAGCCGCTGCCCGTGTACAGGCTTATGCCGGCGATGACGCCGACGCACAGCCATGCAATGACGATCAGCGCCAAGGCGCCGTTCCTGCGAATTCCGGTCAGTTCCATGCGACGATCAACTCTTCCTGGGTACAGAGGACAAACTGCCGCAGAAAATTGCGGGTGCCTTGATGACAAGGCTGTTGTGATGCCAGGCGGCCTGTGTGATCCGCTCCCGCTTACCGTCCACCAGGATCGAACCGGGCAAGGGACCTGCGCCCATAAAGGCTGTCCCATTACCCGATGCCCAGCTTATGGTATGGCCCATCCGCCCGCCATCCAGCGGAATGACCATCATCGGCCCTTCCTCCGGGGGCGCCAGAATGGCGACCAGAAGCGCAAGCATCACCACCAACCCCTGCACGAGCACGACGAGGCTGATCCCGCTATCAGCTGGCCATGCACGGCTTGGTGAGGGAGGCGAAGACACCGACATCGCTCGCGACGATCGGATAAACTGGTAAATTTTCGCTTATCCAAGCGGGGTCCAGAAAAAATATCCGAAATGGATGTTTCTGCAAACGGTTGAATAGAGCGCTTTAGCGGCAAAATAGAGCCAGAATGGTTCTAAATGGCCATCGCTGCAGCATGTCCGCTGGCCCAGGCCCATTGGAAATTATACCCGCCGAGCCAACCGGTCACATCGACCGCCTCGCCAATCGCGTACAGGCCAGGCAGCTTGCGCGCTTCAATGGTCTGTGAAGACAGGCCGTCGGTGCTGATGCCGCCTGCGGTAACCTCGGCCTTGGCATAGCCTTCGGTGCCGTTGGGGTGAAAGGTCCAGGCGCGCAATCGCTGCTCGGCGGCGTGCAGGAACTTGTCGGGTGTATCCGCAAGCCGCGTGTCGCCACCGATCCGTTCGGCCAGCGTCGCAGCGAGGCGATCGGGCAACTGCCCGCCCAGCGTGCTTCGCAGCGTAGCGCGCGGCTGGTGACGTTTGGCAGCGGTGAGCCATCCGGGGGCGGCGTCGGGCAGAAAGTTGATCGCGACCGGATCGCCATGCCGCCAGTAGCTCGACACCTGCAGGATCGCCGGGCCGGACAGTCCCTTGTGCGTGAAAAGCGCCGCCTCGCGAAACAGCGCCTTGCCCGCCTTTGCAACGACTTCGGTCGCGACACCCGAGAGCGAGCGGAACAGCGTCTCGTCGCCGCCCAGGGTCAAGGGCACCAGCGCCGGGCGCGGCTCGACCACCTTGAGGCCGAACTGGCGCGCGAGATCATAGGCGAAGCCGGTCGCACCCATTTTGGGGATCGAGGGGCCGCCCGTTGCTATCACCAGCGCCGGGGCGCTGTCGGTCCGGCTGCCATGGACGACCCGATACCGGCCATCAGCATGGTCGACTGCGCGAATGCCATGGCCCAGCGCGATTTCGACGCTGCCCTTGTCGCACTCGTCCAGCAGCATCGCGACGATCTGTCTTGCAGAGCCATCGCAGAACAGCTGGCCCAGCGTCTTTTCGTGCCAGGCGATTCCGTGCGCATCGACCAGATCGACGAAATCCTGCGGGCTGTAGCGGCCCAAAGCCGATTTGGCGAAATGCGGATTGGCGCTGAGATACCGGTCGGCCTGTGTATGGATATTGGTGAAGTTGCAGCGCCCGCCGCCCGAGATCAGGATTTTCTTCCCCGGCGCATCGGCATGGTCGATGACCAGCACCCTGCGCCCGCGTTGACCGGCGATTGCGGCGCAGAATAGTCCCGCCGCGCCTGCGCCGAGGATGATCGCGTCATAGAGGGAGGGGGAAGGCATGGCGCGGGTCTATGGCGGAAGCGGCGGAGGAGGGGAAGGGGCGTGATTGTGGTCGCGCCATGCTCGTGTCTTTCGCGGTCCCCTGCGCAGGCAGGGGCCCATCTCCTGCCGGTCAGTAAGCATGAAAGGAAACTGGGCTCCCATCGTTCAGCACCGAACCCCGAAAGTGTCTGACGGCACGGTCAAAAGATGGGCCCCTGCCTGCGCAGGGGACCGGCAACCGGGTCAAATCAGCCCCATCGACCGCATGCTCGAATGCCCGTCCAGCCCGATGATGATATGGTCGTGCACGCCAATGCCCAGGCGTTTG
>CAXRCQ010000047.1:0-9194 GCA_964228845.1 Blastomonas sp. | reverse complement strand
GGTGGCGGTCGCAAGATAAAGACCTGATTGCCTGATTTTTCAGAAATTCAGGTCTGGCAAGGGGATGTCTTCGGGAGGAGGCGTCCCCTTGTTATTTCCGGGCCGTGGCTGCGGCCTGTGCCCTGCATTGCTATCGGGCAGTATAAAGCTCGGCGATCGATAGCGATCCCTTGCCCCTGGCGCGCTTGAGCTCGCCGCGGATCAGGCCCGCCAGTCCGTCGGTGGCGCGTTGCCCATCGGCATTTCGCAGCGCGGCGCGCAGGGCTTCGGGCGGATCGGGTGTCGCGATCGCAATCACATGATCGACGCCGAATGGCGGCACGACAACGGTTTCCAGCAGCGACTGGCGCAAGGCATTGTCGAGCAGCCCCGGGCCGTCCGCGTCCAGCGGATAGATGAGCTGCACCGTGCCGTCCGATGCCAGGTTGAACACTGTTGCATGCAAGGCCCCTCCCCCACGCCTCGCCCGAGCGAGCAGCATGCTGATCGGCGTACCTTCCGGATACAGCTCGTCCGATCCCAGCGGGTTGACCGTGAGGCGCATGGCGAGTTCGGAAACCAGCGGTCGCAGCGTCATCACCATCTGCCACTTGTCCATCACACCGGCAAAAGCGAGCGGGCTGTCGATCCCGGTGGCCACGATATCGCCCGAGCGGCGCAACACCTCGCCCGTGCTGAGCACCCAGAGGAAATCGGCATCGTTCGAGGAAGCCGCCATCCGCCAGCCGGCTGCGTCGCTGGGCAGGCTCATCGCGTCGGTCTGTCCGGCAATGATGACTTGCGGCATCGGCAGATCATAATCGAGTCGGGGCGTGGGCAGTGACGACAGCAAAGGCCGCTCTGCCCAGTCGCGGGGGAAGAACAGCGTGCTTTCCTGGCGCTGCGCTGTCAGCATCCGCACCTGGCTGTTGAGATAGGAACCGATCTCGATCACCGAAACCTGCCCGTCACCGTCCAGATCGGCGATCGGCGATGTCTCCAATGTCCCCGGCAGCGTGAACGCCTGCTCGAACGCATAGCTGAGCACGCCGCGCTGTGGCGCGCCTTCCTGCGGCAGCTCGGTTTCCAGCGCGAGCTGATCGTCGCGCGAGGCCCCGATATAGACGAGGTTGGGCAGGTCCTCACGCCGCGTCGCACCCGCCCCTGCATCGCCCGCATCGCTGCGCAGCGCCTCGAGCCGCGGGCCGGGCCGCGCCGTCAGCGTGATGGCACGCGCATCTCCGGGGCGAAAGGCGATGCGCGGGGTGAAGGCATAGCTGCGCGGATCGATCGCGCGGTGCATCGTGCCCGAATGGCAGCTGTCCACCACCATGAGGATCGCGACCTCGGGTGGCAGATAGCGCTTCATCCAGGCGTAGAAATCCTTGTCGGTGATGAACGTCTCGGGATCCTGCCGATCGGGATCGAAACCGGGCAGCGGCACGAACTGGTCGAATTCGCCATCTTCGTCGCTGGGGTTCTGCGCCAGAGCCTGTGCGCCATGGCCGGAAAAATAGAACAGCAGCCAGTCGCCCGACTGCGCGCGCAGCCCGATGTCGTGGATCGCGGTCTCGACGCTCGACCGGCTGACCGCGCCGTCGCGCAGGGAAACGACATCGCTCGCCTGCATCGACCGCGCGAGCCCTTGCATTGCGACGAGATCATTGGCCGGGCCCATCAGATCGGGAATGGCGGCGGATTGATAGCGCGACACCCCGATCAGGATCGCCCGCGTTTCCGCCTGCGCCGCAGAGGCGGTCAGCAGCGCGAGCAGCGCCGCGACAATTGCGGTGCCAAGCCGCACCGATCAGCCCCCACCCTCGTCCGCTTCCAGATCGCGCGCGACACGCAGGCCGACATCGTCGCGCCGCTTCGTTGCGGCGAGGCCGAAGCGGTTGGCCGATCGCAGTTCGCCCGGAACGCTCTCGAACGATCCGCCACGCAGCGCGCGATTGCGACACGCGGCGTCGATACAGGCCGATGTCCATTCCCAGACATTGCCCTGCATCTGGTACAGGCCAAAGCTATTGGGCGGATAGCCTGACACCGCTTCGGGATAGCCGCGATAGGGCGAGGTCGGCGACCCCTGGTAACGCGCGGTATGGTCGTAATTGGCGTCCGACGGCGAGATGCCATCGCCCCAGGGAAAGGCGCTCGACGCCCCTGCCCGGCTCGCATATTCCCATTCGGCATCGGTCGGCAGGCGATAGGCGCGGCCCGACTGGCGCGACAGCCAGCTTAAGAAAGCGAGCGCATCGCCATGGCTGATGCTGGTCGCGGGGATCAGCGGGTTGGGATTGTCCGCCGCCCAGGTCGACAGCTTGGGGCACGCCCCGTCGCGTACGCAGGCGGTCCATTCCGCCACCGTGACCTCATAGACGCCCAGCGCGAAATCGCGCGCGTTGGCCACGCGCTGCTGCGCCG
The DNA here is from genome assembly GCA_964228845.1 of Blastomonas sp. GTDB lineage: Bacteria > Pseudomonadota > Alphaproteobacteria > Sphingomonadales > Sphingomonadaceae > Blastomonas. The sequence goes on along the minus strand of CAXRCQ010000047.1, from coordinate 6,791 downwards.
GCTCGGCCTTGCCGCGTCCCGGCTCGGACAGCGGCGAGCCGACCAGTGCGCTGCCCGCAGGCCCGCTGCGCATCCACGGGCAGGTGGCGCAATCATAGAAGCGGTTGCCGCTGGCGGGGTCGCACGAGACGAAGCACGGCGGCTGGCCCTGCAACCCATAGTCGAAGGTGGGCTTCTGGAAGCTCGCCGCCTTGGCCATCGCGACACGATCGGACACGCGCTTCATCGCATCGGCGATGTTCTGCTGCGGGCGGCGGATTTCCTCGGCGAGCACCTTGGAGAAAATGCCATTGTCGAAGGCGAACTGGTCGGCGCTGGTCGAGAAGGCGACGAGATAGCCCTGATCGGGGCGGATAGGGTTCTGCGCCGATCGCAACACGCGCTTGAGGCCCTTGCTGCCGCTTACCTCGATGGTTGCGCCGCCGGTGACAGTGTCGTCGGTCGCGACCGGCAATGTCGGCAGCGCGATGACGTTGCGGCACATGTCGAGCACGACCAGGACGTTGCGCGCGCCCGAGGCCATCAGCGTGCGGGTGACGGCCGAACGCGACAGGTTCCCTAAGGCGGCGAGATCGCTCTTGCCGCTGTCCACCGGCACCATCTGCACATCGCCGCCCGCCCCCAGCGCGACGCCATGGCCCGAGAAATACAGGACGCCGAACGCCTCAGGCCCGGCAGCGGCAAGCGCCGCGCGGAAGGCCGCGATCTCCGCCTCCATCTGCGCCGCTGTCAGATCGCGCCGGGTGCGCACCGCACCGCTGCCCGATCCGTCGACAAAGCCGGTGGCGGTGAGCGCGGCAGAGATGCGTTCGCCATCATCGAAGGTCGCCGACAGCCGGTCGAAACCGCGATAATTGCCATTGGCGATGACCAGGGCGAGGCGCGGCTCGCGCGCCCCGGCCTGGCCATGCGCCGTTGGGGAAAGCCCCAGGCTGGCGATCAACATCGCCAGCAGAAGGACGAGCCTCAGCATCAGAAGCGGAAGCCGACGCCTATGGTATAGCTGCTGAAATCGCGCGCCTGAATGGTGCTCAAGTTGATGCGGATCAGGTCACGCGTCGCGCGCGGTGAATCCTCGCGGCCGCGCAGGCCGAAGGACAGCGTCGCCTCGTGGAAGCTGTTGTTGCGCAGGTCGCTGCCCAGATATTGCGTGAACGCATAGCTGGCGCGCATCGAGCTGCCCCGGCTGAACAGCCGCGCTTTCAGCGGCAGGTCATAGGCGATGCCGTTGCGCAGCGACCAGTTCTTGAGGTCCGGATTGATGTTGGCGCTGGTGCCCGGCGTGTCGAGCGTCTGCGCATAGCCGACCATGTTGCCGATCACGAACTTGCCGCGGCCGACACCGTTGATGACATAGCGGCTGGTGATCGATCCCTGCAGAATATGGCCGACCGAGCCAAGATCCTCCGAATAGACCGCGCCATAGCCGACGCGCGGCTCGATCGACCATTTGCGGTCGATCACCGGGATTTCCAGCCCGATGCCGAGCTGCGCGCTATACGTGTCCGATCCATTGATCCGCGCATAGTTGAGCGGCAGGTCGATCTTCAACATCGCGCGGTTGCCCTCGAAGATGCGGAAGCTGCGCTGGATGCGGGCATCGACCCGATCGATATCGAAGCGGCCGGCCGAGCCGGTATTATAGGTCGCGCCGATCAGCCAGGGATCGTTGGGCACGGCGACGCCCTCGGGCACCGGGTCCTGCTCGATCGCGGAATCGCCGTTGCTGAGATCGAGCGCACTGCGGGTCAGCGAAGCCTGCAGGCTGTTCGGGTTGCCCGCAAGCGGGTCGGCGGGCGAGAACCGCGCGAACGAGCGCGACAGACAGCCCAGGATCGCCTGCGACGTCGGCGTGGTCTCGTCATCGACCAGCGCATCGAACGTGTTGAAGGTCTGCTGGCGGTTCACGCCGTTGAAGCTGAACGTACAGGGCGTGCCGTTCTCCTGCAGCAGCACCTGGCCGGTGGGCGACACGACGGTGATGGTGAGCACCGGACTGTTCTGCGCATAGGTACCGATGGCCGTGCCACCGCGAAGGTCGAACACCGTCTGGATCGCGCCGAAAGCCGCATTCTGCACGCCGACAACCGCTGCGATCTGGCTCGGATCGAGAAAATCGGTGATGTCGTCGATGGTGTCCTGCTCGAACCGCGCCGACTGGTCGAAGCCGTTGAGCTGGTTGGTGACGCGCACGCCGATGCGGAAGGATTTGCGCAACTGCTGATAGTTGGCGATGTTCGGCGGCGGCGTCGGCGCAGGCGTCTGCTGGGCAAAGGCGCTGGTGCTGGCGCACAGAAGCGCACAGGCGGCAAGCCACCTGGCGGGCGAAGATTTTGACACGGAATAGGCCCCCTGAAACTTGGTTTGACGGACAGGTCAGGGCGTTACAAAATGGTCGCAGCAGCCCTTCCCCACGCCGCCGAACATGCACGTCCAAACCGTCGCGCGCGTGTGGCAAATTGTTGCAAGCGGTGGCAAATGGCTGTTGACTCAATAACTTATATGCCGTGGGGCCAATTTGCCCCTGTTTTGGGTGCAATTCGGATCGGAAGCAAAAGCATGCACAGTCGTCCGCCTCGCCTTGCCCATACGACCACCATCGCAATCAGCTTTGCCGCGATGGTGTTGCTCGGAGGGCTGCTCCGGCAAACCGGCCAGGTGCTCGGCGGAATGCTTGACCTGACGCTGACCGGCGCACAGGCGCGCAGCCTGCTGGCTCAACTGACGCCCTGGCAGCGCGATGTGCATGCGCATGCCACACTGCTGTACGATGGCCTCTACCCGCTGGCTTACGGAGCGTTCTTTGCCGGGCTTGCCGTCCGCCTGGGCGGAGCAAGGGCGCGCTGGATCGCGCTGGTGATGCTGGGGGGCATGGTCGCCGACTATGCGGAAAATATCGTGCAACTGCTCGCGCTGAGCGGACGCGCGGACTGGCTCGATGCCAAGACCGTGCTGACACCGGTCAAGTTCGCGCTGACCGGCACGGCTGTGCTGGCGACGCTGGTATTGGCGATCCGCGCCGGAACGGCAGCGCTGCGGCGCTAACGCGCGACCGCCTTGCCACGAAACGGCCAGCTTCCGATCGGCTCCCACGGTCCGCCCATATAGCGGTGCAGCGCCAGGCCCGTGATGGCCAGCGGGCGCGGCGAGAAGGTGGCGGATAGCGCGGCATGCAGCGTGCGCGCAGCGGCGGCTTCGACCTTGTTCTGCACGGTGATGTGCAGCCGGGGCGCGCCCTGATCCTGCGCGGTGAGCAGGCCATGCAGGCCTTCTGCCATCATTTCACGGATCGCCAGCAGGCCGGGCGAGTGGATGCGAAAGGCGACGCCATTGCCCATCCGCATTACCTCGCTCAGCCGCGCATCGGGACAGGCGAACTCCCGTGCAAGCGCCCGCGTCCGCTCGACGATCTCGCTCTCGCAAGGACCGGGCAGATGGTGGAACAGGGTGATATGCGCCTCGACGACATTGCGCTCGGGCGGAAAATGCGCTCGGCGCAGCTCATCGGCCCAGGCCTGGTCGGCCGCGCCCATCGCCGCTGTCATGATGATCGGTTCGCGCCGCATCATCGGTTCCTAGCCGCGATCGGCGCATGCAGAAAGGGGCGCGGTGCATCGCTGCACCGCGCCCCTGCTTGCGACCCGTCTAGGGATTGCGTCTGCGAACCGGCTCAGGCCAGTTCGGGCTGCTTTGCCTTGATCTTGGCCAGCACGTTTTCCGGGGCGGTTTCGCCATAGGGATCGTTGTCCAGGCCGTGATCGTTGATGCCCGGCTCTTCGAACCAGTCGGTGATCACGCCATTATCGACGACCATGGCATAGCGCCAGCTGCGCTCACCAAAGCCGACATGGTCCTTGCGGATCAGCATGCCCATGCGGCGGGTAAAGTCGGCCGAACCATCGGGAAGCAGCTTGACCTTTTCGACGCCCAGCGACTTGCCCCACTGGTACATCACGAACGCGTCGTTGACCGACACGCAATAGATTTCGTCGATGCCTTCGGCGCGGAAATCGTCATACATGGCTTCGAAGCCCGGAACCTGCGAGTTCGAGCAGGTCGGGGTGAACGCGCCGGGCAGCGAGAAGATGACGACCCGCTTGCCAGCGACCAGATCGCCGGTGAGCTTGTCTTCCCAGCGGAAGGGGTTGGGGCCTTCGATGCTGTCGTCGCGCACGCGCGTTTTCAGGCAGACATTGGGGACCTGACGTCCGATCATGATAAGCTCCTTGAACGATGGGGGATATGTTTTGCAGTGCAACATCTAGTTATGGTGGCGGCGAGTGTGAAATGAAAACATTCATGTGACGTAATCGCTTTTTTCGATGACTTGGTCGCATTGGCGATGACACTCGATTGGACCCGCCGCAGGGATGCGTGACATGGTTGCAAGATTCACAAAATATCTTCATTTTGGATGCATCGGGAGGGACCTTCTATGATCCTGTCACGGCCCTTGGGCTGGTTCTGGCTGCTGGCCATCGTTCTGCTGACGTGGAACGTGATCGGCCTGGTAGCGCTGCTGTTCGATCCGGTACTGGGGCTGGGCGATGTTTCGAAGCTCGCCCCCGAGCAGCAGGCTCTGTATGCGGCGCGGCCCGCCATTGCCTTTTACGGCTTCGTGCTGGCGACCGTAGCGGGAACGGCTGGCGCGATCGCGCTCTTGCTGCGGCGCAACTTCGCGCTCTGGCTGTTCATCGCTTCGGCGGTCGGGCTGGTCCTGCAGAATGCCTGGCTGTTCGCCGACCCGTCGCGGCTGGATGCGGGCGTACTGGGCTTTCAGGCGCTGGTCGCCGGATCGATCGTGCTGGAAATCTGGCTGACGCTGACGGCCAGGAAGCGCCGCTGGAGCCGCTGATTACATCTCGCCCCGGGCGCGGCGGATAGCGAACCATTTCTCGACATTGCGGTTATGGTCGGCCAGCGTGGTGGCAAAGACATGCCCGCCCGTCCCGTCGGCGACGAAATACAGCGCATCGGTGCGCGCGGGGTTGAGCACTGCCTCGATCGACGCGCGGCCGGGATTGGTGATCGGTCCCTTGGGCAGACCCGTCATTGCATAGGTATTATAGTCGTTCACCGCCGAGATTTCGGACTGGCGGATGCGACGGCCCAGCGGCTTGCCGCGCGTGATCGGGTAGATGATCGTCGGATCGGCCTGCAGCATCATGCCCTTGCGGATGCGGTTGCTGTATACGCCGGCGATCATCCGCCGTTCGGACGCCTTGCCGGTCTCCTTCTCGACAATGGCAGCGAGCGTGACGGCCTCCTGCGGCGTCTTCGCCACGGTATCGGGCGAGCGGTTGGGCCAGAGCTCCGCGATCGTGTCCTGCATCGCCTTCTGCATCCGCAGCATCACCGCGATACGCTTCTCGCCGCGCTCGAAGCTGTAGCTTTCGGGCAGGATCGTGCCTTCTTCGGGCACCGGCACGTCGCCCGTCAGCAGCTTTTCCGCCATCAGCTTTTCGTGCACCAGGATGCTCGGCATCCCCTCGGGCACGGTGACCATGCGGCGGACGACCTCGCCACCCTGGAGGATGTCGAGGATCTGTGCATTGCTCGCGCCTGCGGGAATGACGAACTCGCCGGCCTTGATCGGATCGCTGCCGCCGAACACCCTGGCGCGGTTGAGGAAGGCGCCTGCCGAGCTGATCGCGCCCTTTTCCTCGAGCACCCTGGCCGCACCGGCGAGCGAGCTGCCCGCCGGAATGACCACCGCCATTTCCTCTGGGGCGGGGCCGGACGCCGTCCAGCCCCAGTAGAAATTGCCGCCGATCAGCAGCACCAGCGCCGCAGCGCCAGCCAGAACGATGCATCCCAGACGGCGCAGCATGATGGGGTCAGACCGCCTTCATGATGAGGCTGGCATTGGTGCCACCAAAGCCGAAGCTGTTGTTGAGCACGGCCCTGACCTGCCGCTTCTTGGCAACATGCGGCACGAGATCGACGCCTTCGGTGCCTTCGTCGGGATTGTCGAGGTTGAGCGTCGGCGGGACGATCTGGTCGCGGATGGCGAGGATGCAGAAAATGCTCTCCACCGCACCCGCGCCGCCCAGCAGATGGCCGATCGCCGACTTGGTCGAGCTCATCGAAACCCCGCCAATCGCATCGCCGAACAGCCGCTTGACCGCGCCGAGCTCGATCGTGTCGGCCATGGTCGAAGTGCCGTGCGCGTTGATATAATCGATATCGGCGGGCGTCATTCCCGCCTTTTTGAGCGCCATCTGCATCGAACGATAGGCACCATCGCCCTCTGGATGCGGAGCCGTCACGTGATAGGCATCGCCCGACAGGCCATAGCCCACGACCTCGGCATAGATCTTCGCGCCGCGCGCCTTGGCGTGCTCATATTCCTCCAGCACGACAATGCCCGCACCTTCGCCCATGACGAAACCGTCGCGATCCTTGTCATAGGGGCGGCTGGCCTGTTCGGGCCGGTCGTTATAGCTCATGTTGAGCGCGCGAGCCTGCGCGAACCCGGCAATGCCCAGCGGATTGACTGTGCTTTCCGCGACGCCCGCCAGCATGATATCGGCATCGTCGTCGCGGATCATCCGTGCCGCATCGCCGATGCTGTGCGCGCCGGTCGAGCAGGCGGTCACGACCGCGTGGTTCGGCCCTTTCAGGCCATATTTGATGCTGACCTGACCCGAGATGAGGTTGATCAGTCGGCCGTGCACGAAATGCGGGCTGACCCGGCCGGGCCCCTTTTCTGCCAGCAGCAGCGACTCGCTCTCGATCCCCGGCAATCCGCCGATGCCCGAGCCGATCGAGCAGCCCGTGCGCAGCTTGGT
>CAXRCQ010000046.1:0-2554 GCA_964228845.1 Blastomonas sp. | reverse complement strand
TGCAGGATGACACCAATGATTTTTTTAGTGCGACTGCATACCATGTGACGCAATGACGCATCCGAAAAGAGGCTCGACGCGCTTCTTCGTGGTCTGCGACTTACGCGCCCTGAGGCGTGGCTGACCTTGTGCGCGCTAGCCTGGCGTGCCCCGCGCCTAAGGGCTTTTTCACTTCCGGAACCCCCGCAAAGCCGGTTGCGCTCATGCCCCGGCCTGCCTATCGCACAGCCATTCAGACAGGGCGCTTCTCTCATGCCGATGCTCACCGATCCTTCCCAGAAATACCGACCGTTCCCGCGTGTCGACCTGCCCAATCGTACCTGGCCCGATGCGGTCATCACCGCACCGCCACGCTGGCTCTCCACTGACATGCGCGACGGCAACCAGGCGCTGATCGATCCGATGGACGGTGCCAAGAAGCAGCGCTTCTTCGACCTGCTGGTCAAGATCGGCCTCAAGGAGATCGAGGTCGGCTTCCCGTCCGCCGGCGAGACCGAGTTCAACTTCATCCGCGGCCTGGTCGATGGCGGAAAGATCCCTGAGGACGTCACGGTGCAGGTGCTCACCCAGTCGCGCCGCGACCTGATCGAGCGCAGCTTCGAGAGCCTGGCAGGCGTGCACCGCGCGATCGTACACCTGTATAACGCCGTGTCCCCGGCGTGGCGCGAGATCGTGTTCGGACTGGACCGGGCGGGCGTGAAGGCGATCGCGGTCGAGGGCGCGAACATCCTCAAGGAACAGGCGGCGAAACATCCTGAAACCGACTGGCATTTCGAATATTCGCCGGAAACCTTCTCCACCGCCGAGCTCGATTTCAGCCTGGAGGTGTGCGAGGCGGTGATGGAGGTGCTGCAGCCCACGCCGGAGAAGCCGCTGATCCTCAACCTGCCCGCAACGGTCGAGGCCGCAGGCCCGCATATCTATGCCGACCAGATCGAATGGATGTGCCGCCATATCAGCAAGCGCGACTGCGTCGTGATCAGCCTGCACCCGCATAACGATCGCGGATCGGGCATCGCGGCGGCGGAGCTCGGCCTGATGGCCGGCGCAGACCGCATCGAGGGCTGCCTGTTCGGCAATGGCGAGCGCACCGGCAATGTCGATCTCGTGGCCTTGGGCCTCAACATGTACACACAGGGGCTGCACCCTGGCCTCGATTTCTCGGACATGGACGAGATCGTCAAGACGGTCGAATATTGCAACCAGCTGAAAGTGCCCGAGCGGCACCCCTATGCGGGCGAGCTGGTGTTCACCGCCTTTTCCGGCAGCCATCAGGACGCGATCAAGAAGGGCTTTGCCGCGCAGGAAAAGCGCAACGACCAGATCTGGGCCGTGCCCTATCTGCCGCTCGACCCGGCGGATATCGGTCGCAGCTACGAGGCGGTGATCCGCGTCAATTCGCAGTCGGGCAAGGGCGGCGTCGCCTGGGTGCTCGAACAGGACCAGGGGCTCAAGCTGCCCAAGCGGCTCCAGGCCGATTTCAGCAAGACCGTGCAGGCGCTGGCCGATGCGAAGAGCGTGGAACTGAGCTCCAGCGACATCTGGCAGGCGTTCCAGCAGCGCTATCATCTGGGTGGCACCGGCAAATACCGGCTGGTCGATTACGAGGAGCGCAAGGCGGGCGCCGACCGGCTGTTCGTCGGGCGCATCCTGGCGAACGGACAGGAAATCCCGGTCAGCGGACGCGGCAACGGCCTGATCTCGGGCGTGGTGGATGCGCTGTCCTCGGCGCTGGGGATCGCGATCGACATTGCCGATTATCGCGAGCACGCCATCGGATCGGGCTCCAAGGCGCGCGCGGCGGCTTATGTCGAATGCGCGGTCGATGGACGATCGCCCTGTTTCGGGGTGGGTGTCGACGAGGACGTTGCCACCGCCTCGATCAAGGCCGTGCTGAGTGCGCTCGAGGAGATTTGAGGTCGTTCAATCCTCCCCCAGCTCGTCTGGGGGAGGATTTTCTCCTTCCAAACCCATCCCCAATCAAAACTTAATCGTCCGCTTAATTGCCTCTGGACAGCAACGAAACCCAGGTTAATGTCGCCGCCATGACCATGCCATCTCCGCTTTGCGACAATCTGCGCCTGCCCGTGATCGGGTCGCCGCTGTTCATCATCTCCGGCCCGGAGCTCGTCATTGCCCAGTGCAAGGCGGGCGTGATCGGGTCGTTCCCGGCGCTCAACGCGCGGCCCCAGGCGCAGCTCGACGAATGGCTGCACCAGATCACCGAGGAACTGGCCGAATATAATCGCGCCAACCCGGACAAGCCCGCCGCACCGTTCGCGGTCAACCAGATCGTGCACAAGTCGAACGACCGGCTCGAAGCCGACCTGATGACCTGCGCCAAGTGGCAGGTGCCGATGATCATCACCTCGCTGGGTGCGCGCGAGGACCTGAACAAGGCGGTGAACGACTGGGGCGGCATCACCATGCACGACGTGATCGACGATCGCTTCGCGCGCAAGGCGATCGAAAAGGGCGCGGACGGCCTGATCCCCGTTGCAGCCGGCGCGGGCGGCCATGCTGGCACCATCTCGCCCTTCGCGCTGATGCAGGA
>CAXRCQ010000045.1:0-5001 GCA_964228845.1 Blastomonas sp. | reverse complement strand
ATTTTCAAGCTGACTTTCGACAAAACTGATAGCATCCGCATAGGCCATCGAAATTCACCCCCGCACGTTACTCGTGGCTCGGAGTATAGCGAGAAAAGCCAAACTATCGCAACCGCTTCCACTCGCGATCAAGTCTAAATGACTATAAGTTGTGTCTAGTCCGCAAACGTCTTCGGCGCAGGTGACGCGATCGTCAGCACGCCCGCGCCGACCTGCTGCACCTCAAGCAGCCGCTCCGCCACGCCGTTGCGGCCGAAGCGGAACGCGCCGTCCAGGCCGATAAAGCCGCCGGCGTCGCGCAGGCGGTCCATCGGGAAGGGGGTGCCGGGCTTCCAGTCGCGGGCGATGCGGGTGGTGAGCAGAACGCTGTCATAGCCGAGCGTCGAGAGGCGGAAGGGATCGGTGCCGAACTGCGCGCGGTATTTCGCGGCATATTGACGGTAGAGGCCGTCCGAGACGCTGGCGAACCACGCGCCGCGCATCGCAGGCGAGGAGGGAAGGGCGCGCTCGGTGTTCCACAATTCGGTGCCCAGGATGCGCGCATCGGTGCCGCCATTGGCGCGCACCAGCGGCACGATGCGGATGGCAGCGGCCCCGCTATCGGCGATCAGGATCGCTTCATAGGCGCTGTCGGCCTGCATCTTCTTGAGCGCGGCAGTGATCGCGGCATTTCCCGCGCCATAGCTCTGCATCGACACCACGGTGCCGCCTGCGGCCTTGACCGAAGACAGCATCGCCGATGACGCGCGCTGGCCATAGGTGCCGGCGGGGACCAATGCGGCAAAGCGGGTGATGCCCTGCGAGCGGGCATGGCGCACGACGCGGTCGATCGACTGGGCGGGCACATAGCCCATCACGAAAACGTTGTTGCCGGCAATGCCGACATCGTTGGAATAGCTGATGATCGGCACGCGCGCGCTGTTCGCGATGGCAGCGATGGCGACGACATCATCGCCCAGAAGCGGACCGAGGATCAACCGGTTGCCATCGGCGATCGCGCGCTGCGCTGCGGCCTGTGCGCCCCTGGCGGTGTCATAGCTGGTGATGCGGATATTGTTTGCCTTGGTGTCCATCAGCGCGAGCGTGGTGGCATTGGCGAGCGACTGACCGACAGCGGCATCCTTGCCCGAAAGGGGCAGCAGCAGCGCGATGCGGTGGCGCGTCTCGTCGGTCGGCAATATGCCGGTGATCGGGCCGGTATCCGGGCGCGTGTCCGGCTTGTCGGGCTGCTGGCTGGGCGTCGGCGGCGGGGCGGTCTTGGGCACCATGGTCTGGCACGCGGCCAAAGCCATCGACCCCAGCACCAGCATGAGGATGGCCTGCCATTTGCGATAAAACTGTTTCACTGCTTGTCGCTCCCGCCCTGCCGGTCCATGAACATCCGCGTGATTCATGATCCCGAACCCGGCCTGTATATCGTTGCGACACCAATCGGCAACCTTGGTGATCTTTCGGAACGCGCCCGGCGGGTGCTGGAACAGGCCGATCTGATCGCCTGCGAGGACAGCCGGGTGACCGGCGGGCTGCTCCACCATCTGGGCTTCAAGCGCCCTCTCATACGTTATGACGACCATGCCCGCGCTTCGGATCGCGAGCGGCTGATTTCCGCAGCATTACAAGGACCTGTCGCCTTGGTCAGCGATGCGGGCACGCCGCTGATCTCCGATCCGGGCTACAAGCTGGTGCGAGAGGCGCGCGCGGCGGGGGTGGCGATCCATTCGGTGCCGGGCCCGTCCGCCGTGATCGTCGCGCTGACCCTGGCGGGGCTGCCGACGGACAGATTTTACTTCCACGGCTTCCTTCCCAACAAGGCCGGCGCGCGCGACCGCGAGATTGCGGCGCTGGCGGCGATCCCCGCGACCCTGGTCTTCTACGAAAGCGCCAAGCGGCTCGCGGCATGCCTGGCGGCGCTTCACGACGGGCTCGGCAACCGCGAAGCCGCCGTGGTGCGCGAAATCAGCAAGAAGTTCGAGGAAACCCGCACTGGCACGCTGGCGGATCTGGCGGAGAGCTATGCCGATGTCGCGCCCAAGGGCGAGATCGTGATCGTCGTCGGCCCGCCGCTCGAAGAAGAGGGCGAAGCGGACGAGGATGCGGTTGATGCCGCGCTGGCCGCGGCACTCGCCAGCATGCCGCCGGGCAAGGCCGCAGGCGAGGTGGCGAAACGCTGCGGCCTCGATCGCAAGGCGCTCTATGCCCGCATCATGGCAGAGCGCGATGGCTGAGGCACGGCGCAAGCAGGCCGAGGCAGCTGGGCGGCGCGCCGAGACGCTCGCGGCCTGGTGGCTCCGGCTCAAGGGCTGGCGCATCCTGGCCCAGCGCGTTCGCACCCCATTCGGCGAGGTCGATCTGGTGGCAAGGCGAGGTCGCATCGTCGCCTTTGTCGAGGTCAAGCACCGCAAGACGCAGCGCGAGCTCGACGAGGCGATCGATCATCACCGCTTGCGCCGCGTCGCCGCGGCGGCCGAGGCGCTGATGTCGCGCTTCGTGCGCGACGGCCAGGATGCACGCATCGACGTGATCCTGCTTGCGCCGGGCCGCATGCCGCGCCATCTGCAGCACGTCTGGCAGGGCGATTGAGCGCCGCTGCCCCCATTTCAAACCAAGACAAAGGCTCTCCCCATGAAAATCGCGGTGCAGATGGACCCGATGCCCGGCATCAACATCAAGGGCGACAGCAGCTTCGCCCTGATGCTGGCCGCTCAGGCGCGCGGTTATACGCTCTATCATTATGACGTCGCGACGCTGAGCTATGAGGCGGGGCAGGTGACGTGCCACGCCCATCCCGTCACCGTCCGCAACGTCCCGGGCGATCATTACACGTTCGGCGATCCCGTCCGGCTCGATCTCGGCGAGGATGTCGATGTCGTGCTGATGCGGCAGGACCCGCCCTTCGATGTCGGCTATATTACCGCGACGCATATTCTCGAGCGGCTCAAGGGCCGGACGCTGGTCGTCAACGATCCCGCATCGGTGCGCAACGCGCCCGAAAAGGTCTATGTGCTCGATTTCGAGCGCTTCATGCCGCCAACGCTGATCACCCGCTCGCTCGACGAGGTGAAGCGCTTTCAGGCGAAGCACGGCGCGATCGTGGTCAAGCCGCTGCACGGCAATGGCGGCAAGGCGGTGTTCCTGATCGGCGAGGATGGCGCGACCCTCTCCGCGCTGGTCGAGCTGTTCGGCCAGATCTGGCGTGAACCCTTCATGGTCCAGCCTTTCCTTCCCGAGGTGGCGGAGGGCGACAAGCGGATCGTCCTGGTCGATGGCAAGGTGGCCGGCGCGATCAATCGCAAGCCCGGCGAGGGCGAGTTCCGCTCCAACCTTGCGGTGGGCGGCTATGCCGAAGCGGCCGAACTGACGCCGCGCGAGCAGGAAATCTGCGACGCGATGGGGCCGGAGCTCAAGGAACGCGGATTGCTGTTCGTGGGTATAGATGTGATCGGTGGCCATTGGCTGACCGAAATCAACGTCACCTCGCCCACCGGTATCGTCGCGATCAGCGCGTTCAACAATAGCGACGTCGCGGGCATGATCTGGGACGCCATAGAGGCGCGATTAGCAGGAACGGCATGAACGAATTCATCCTCAGCCTCGTCGCCAAGGGAGGCTATTGGGGAGTGGCGCTGCTGATGGCGCTGGAAAACGTGTTTCCGCCGATTCCGTCCGAGCTCATCATGGGGCTGGCAGGGATCGAGGCCGGCAAGGGGCACATGAATCTCTGGGCGGTGCTGCTTGCGGGGACGATTGGCTCGGTCGCGGGAAATTATGTCTGGTACTGGGTGGGACGGAAGGTCGGGCTGGAGCGGCTCGACCATTTTGTCGATCGCTGGGGTCGCTGGCTGACGCTCGACCGGCATGAGGTGGAGAAGTTCAATCGCCTGTTTCACCGTCACGGCGCATCGACGATCTTCTTCGCGCGCATGGTGCCCACCATCCGCACACTGATTTCGCTGCCCGCCGGGATATTCCGGATGAGCCGCACCAAATTCCTGGTCTGGACCTTTGCCGGCGCGGGACTGTGGAACCTGCTGTTCGCGGGGGTGGGCTTTCAGCTGGGCGCGAGGGTGGAAGAGATCGACGCTTGGACCGGACCGATCTCGACCGGAGTGATAATCGTGATCCTGGTTGTCTATGTCATCCGGGTCATCGTCTGGCGGCCGCACCCGGAGCCGCAGGACTGACCGCGATCAGGCGCGCGGATGCGCGTTTTCGTACACATCAAGCAGGTGCGCAGCATCGACCTGGGTATAGATCTGCGTCGATGACAGGCTGGCATGGCCGAGCAGCTCTTGCAGCGAGCGCAGGTCCGCACCGCCAGCGAGCAGATGCGTCGCAAAGCTGTGGCGCAGCGCGTGCGGCGTCGCGTCCTCGGGCAGGCCGAGCAGCCGCCGCGCGTTCATCATCGCCCGGCGGACCAGCGCGGGCGATAACGGCCCGCCGCGCGCACCCCGGAACAGAGGCTCGTCGCGTTTGAGGTCGAATGGAACCAGCTCGGCATAGCGTGCGATCGCTTCGCGCACTTGCGGCAGAACAGGGACCATGCGCGGCTTGTTGCCTTTGCCGATAATGCGCAGCGTATCGCTCACCGGCAGCACCGATGCTGTGAGCCCCGTCGCCTCGCTGATGCGCAACCCCGCGCCATAGAGGAGCAGCAGAACCGCCCAGTCGCGCGCCTGGACCCAGGCAGGAGCATCGCGACTGGCCATGCTGTCACCCAGCGCCATGATGTCATCGGGCGCGATCGGGCGGGGCAGCGAACGCTTGAGCCTTGGGCCCTTGAGGCGCGGCGGTGCAACCTCGCTCCCGGCCTCGGACGCGGCAAAGGCGAGGAAGGCCCGCATCGCCGAAAGCTCGCGTGCGGTGCTGCGGTTGGTCAGGCCATCACCGCGTCTTGACGCCAGAAAGGCGCGCAGATCGGCCTGACTTGCGCGGCTCAGGCGATGTTCCGTTGCAGCCTCACCCCAATGATCGCCGAGAAAGTCGACCAGCCGCTCGGCCGTC
>CAXRCQ010000044.1:0-4097 GCA_964228845.1 Blastomonas sp. | reverse complement strand
CGCAGCTTAGCAGTGCTGCGGGTGGAGAGGCGCGCGCGTATCTCAAGAACCGGGGGCTGACCGCCGAGACCATCGCCCGCTTCGGCATCGGCTTTGCGCCCGACAGCCGCACCGGCATCAAGTCCGCGCTCGGCAATATCGAAGAGGACCTGCTGATCGAGGCAGGGCTGCTCATCAAGGTCGATGACAAGCCCGCCTATGACCGGTTCCGCGGCCGGGTGATGATCCCGATCCGCGATCCGCGCGGGCGCGTCATCGCATTCGGCGGGCGCATTCTGGGCGCGGGCGAGCCCAAATATCTGAACTCGCCCGATACGCTGCTGTTCGACAAGGGCCGCACGCTCTACAACCTGCACCTCGCCGCCCCTGCCTCGCGCCAGAGCGGACGCGTGGTCGTGGTCGAAGGCTATATGGACGTGATCGCGCTCGCCCAGGCGGGCTTTGGCGAGTGCGTCGCGCCGCTCGGCACCGCGCTGACCGAGCATCAGATCGAGCGGCTTTGGAAGATGGTGGACCGCCCCCTGCTTTGCTTCGACGGCGACAGCGCCGGGCAGAAGGCCGCGATGCGCGCCGCGACGCGGGCCCTGCCCCTGCTGAAACCGGGGCTGTCGCTGGGCTTCGTTTCTCTCCCCGGCGGCCAGGACCCGGACGATCTGGTGCGCGCCTCTGGCCCGCAAGCGTTTGCCACCTGCCTAGACCAGGCGACGGGGCTGCTCGATCACCTCTGGTCGCACGAGCTGGCCGCGCAGCCGCTGACCAGCCCGGAGGCGCGCGCGGGGTTCAAGGCACGGCTCAACGCGCATGCCGATACGATCGCGGATGGCGACATCAAGGCGCTCTACCGCCGAGAGATCGGCCAGCGCTTTTCCGACCTGTTCTTCGCCGCACGCGCGCCCTCGCCCAGCCGCGCACCGCAACAGCGCGGCGGCGGTGGCGGCGGCAAGACCTGGCCGCGCCGCGACGAGCCTGTCCCGCCGAGCGAGGAGCTGCGCGCGTTCAGCCGCCAGCCGATGAGCGACCTGATCGTGCGCGGCGTGCTCACCGGGCTCATCCATCGTCCTCAGATGATCGCCCGCCACAGCGAGGCGCTGAGCGAGTTCGTGTCCCTGGCCGACCGCTGGGCCGATCTGCTCGATGCACTGCTCGATGCCGCGCACGCCGCCGCATCGGACACTCTTGATCCAGCAAGGCTCATGACCATATTGCAATCCAGGGGGCTGGCAGACGCGGTGGGCAGGTTGAATTCGGGCGGAAGACCGCCTTTTTCCTTCTGTGTTCCCCGCAACGATCCAGCCGATGAGCTGCGCGAGGCCCGGATTGCCGATGACTTTGCCGAGGCGATCGAGGTGATGATAACCCGCCCGAGGCTGCACGCGGCGTTGCAGGATGTGACACGCCGATTCGAAAATGACATGCAAGACGGTTTGTTTTTGGAGCAGCAGCAGCTAAGGGCAAGAAAGGATGCGTTCGACCAGCGCCTGATCGAATTGGCAGAGCGAGGATGACCGTCGATGGGCCGAGTGGCTCGGCGCGGCACAAATCGCTCCGGATCGGCGTTGGTAACGGACGCGAAATATTTGAATTGGCCCCTTGCGGCCTGATAAGACGGTATAATTCGCCATGGCCGGGACGCGGGCCAGGGCGACACAGGTGACAGGAATTACGGAATTGGCAAGCAAGGCACCGAAAGACAGCAAGGCCGACAGCACCGATGCGCCGCTGATCGATCTCAACGAAGCCTCGGTCAAGAAGCTGCTCGCGCGTGCCAAGAAGCGCGGCTACATCACCTATGACGAGCTGAACGAGGCGCTGCCGCAGGACCAGATGTCGTCCGAGCAGATCGAGGACGTGATGTCCGCGATCTCCGAAATGGGCGTCAACATCGTCGAGAATGACGAGGAAGGCGCGGAGGAACAGCCGGTCGACGACAGCGATGCCGCCGATGACGGTTCGGAACAGCTCAACATCTCTCCCGAAAAGAAGAAGGAGACGATGGACCGCACCGATGATCCGGTGCGCACGTACCAGCGCGCCATGCGCGCGGTGGAACTGCTCAGCCGCGAGGGCGAGATCGCGATTGCCAAGCGCATCGAGGCCGGCCGCGACACGATGATCCTGGGCCTTTGCGAGAGCCCGATCACCTTTCATGCGATCATCGAATGGTCGACCGCGCTCAACGACGGCGAGATGCAGCTGCGCGAGATCCTCGATCTCGACGCGATGCTGTCCAAGGACCCTGCGCCCGAGAGCCTGTCCGAGGACGGCGACGATGATGGCGAGATCAGCGAGAAGACCGCAGGCCCCAGCTTCAAGGACGAGGACGAGGTCGAGGAAGTCACCGATTCGGAGGACGAGGAAGACGAGCTGACCGAGCGTCGCACGCGCCGTCCCGAAGAGGATGACGAGGAAGACAACACCTTGTCGCTCGCGCAGATGGAAGCGCAGCTGAAACCGGCGGCGCTCGAGAAGTTCGCGCAGATCACCGCGCTGTTCCGCAAGTTCGAGAAGATCCAGGGCGAGCGATTGAACGCGCTCAGCATCGGCGACGATTTCCCGGCGGCGAAGGAAAAGACCTATCAGAAGCTGCGCGAGGAGCTGACCGCCGAGGTGGAATCGGTGCAGTTCCACGCCAACAAGATCGAATATCTGGTCGACCAGCTCTATTCGTTCAACCGCCGCCTGACCGCGCTGGGCGGGCAGATGCTGCGCCTGGCCGAGCGCCACAAGGTGCCGCGCAAGGATTTCCTCGACCGCTATGTCGGACACGAGATGGACGAGGCCTGGCTTGAATCCATGGCGGGCGTCGACAAGAAATGGGCCAATTTCGTCGCCAACGAGGCGAGCGCGGTCGATCGCATCCGCGCCGAGATTTCGGACATCGCGGCGGCCACCGGCATGTCGCTCGGCGAATTCCGCCGCATCGTCAACATGGTGCAGAAGGGCGAGCGCGAGGCGCGGATCGCCAAGAAGGAAATGGTCGAGGCGAACCTTCGGCTCGTGATCTCGATCGCCAAGAAATCTACCACTCGCGGCCTGCAGTTCCTCGACCTGATCCAGGAAGGCAATATCGGCCTGATGAAGGCGGTCGACAAGTTCGAGTATCGCCGCGGCTACAAGTTCTCGACCTATGCGACCTGGTGGATTCGTCAGGCGATCACGCGTTCGATCGCCGATCAGGCGCGCACCATCCGCATTCCGGTGCACATGATCGAGACGATCAACAAGCTGGTGCGTACCAGCCGCCAGTTCCTGCACGAACAGGGCCGCGAACCGACGCCGGAAGAAATGGCAGAGCGCCTCTCGATGCCGCTCGAGAAGGTCCGCAAGGTGATGAAGATCGCCAAGGAACCGATCAGCCTCGAAACGCCGATCGGCGACGAGGAGGATTCGCACCTCGGCGATTTCATCGAGGACAAGAACGCAATCATCCCGGTGGACGCCGCGATCCAGGCGAATCTCAAGGAAACCGTGACCCGCGTGCTCGCGTCGCTCACCCCGCGCGAGGAACGCGTGCTGCGCATGCGCTTCGGCATCGGTATGAACACCGATCACACGCTCGAGGAAGTCGGCCAGCAATTCTCGGTGACCCGCGAACGCATCCGCCAGATCGAGGCGAAGGCGCTGCGCAAGCTCAAGCACCCGAGCCGCTCGCGCAAGATGCGGAGCTTTCTGGATCAGTAGGGGCCGGGGCCGCTTTCCGGCACCTCTGGCACTTACTCTGGAAGCACCCGCCTCAGCGTCTCGATCGGCAGAAACAGCGTTCTGCTGTCGCTCGGATATGCAATGAATTCGGCGCAGGACAGATAGAATTGTCTGGCGGACTCGGATTTGGCCTGAACCAGAATGGCGGCGATTCCGATTGTCTGTGAAGCGTGAACGATGCGGCGGAGGGCATCCGCCAGCAGATCACCGCCCAGTCCTCGACCGGCATAGGCGCGGTCTACGGCGAGCCTGCCGATGATTGCGATCGGCAAAGCATCGGGCGCGTTGCGTCGCAGGCTGGCTGGCGCATCAGCGCGCTGAATCGATCCGGCCGAAATGCACACATCAGCGGCAACCCGTTCGCCATCGCAAACCACATAGGTGCGGGAGAACCG
>CAXRCQ010000043.1:0-8150 GCA_964228845.1 Blastomonas sp. | reverse complement strand
TTACCCCCAGATCGACCAGGCTGGTGACCGGATATTCGGCAATGCCGCACGGCACGATGCCACCGAAATGCGCAAGATCCGGGCTCACGTTGACCGCAAAGCCGTGCATCGTCACCCAGCGGCGCACCCGCACGCCGATCGCGCCGATCTTCGCTTCCTGTCCCAGCCGGTTGTCGGTCCAGATGCCCACGCGGCCTTCTGCGCGGCGCGCGGCCACGCCAAGATCGCCAAGTGCCGCGATCACCCAGCCCTCGACCGCATGGACGAAGCAGCGCACATCCTTGCCGCGCTGGCGCAGATCGAGCAGCACATAGCCGACCCGCTGGCCCGGCCCGTGATAGGTATAACGCCCGCCGCGCCCGGTATCGAACACCGGAAACTGCTGGCTAAGCAACTCGGCCGGATCGGCGCTCGTCCCTGCGGTGTAAAGCGGCGGATGCTCGAGCAGCCAGAGCAGCTCGCCCGCCTCGCCGCGCGCGATTGCGCTGTTGCGCGCCTCCATCTCGGCAAGAGCCTCGGGATAGGCGGTCAATCCCGGGGACACCCGCCACTCGGGTGCGGGGATCGAGCTGCGCTCGGAATCGGTCGAAACTGCTGCCATCGGTCCTGCCTGTCAGCGCGCGACGGATGGTGCGGCAAATGCCTTGCGCAGCGTCCGTACGGCGTTTAGCGCAGGCCTTTAGTCGAATTAGCCAGAGAGGCCAATCCCGCCATGACGCGCAAGCTCGATCTTTCCGGCTGCTGGAACGACGTGATGCGGCTTTTCCGCGCCAATCGCGAACTGCTGCTGAGCGTAGCGGGCGTGTTCATCCTGCTGCCCAGCCTGACCTTTGCGATGTTCGCGCCGCCGCCGGTCTCCCCGCCCGACGCCGATATCGCAACCATCTATGCGAACATGCAGGGCTTTTATGAAGCAAATATCATCTGGATCGTGCTGATCGGCCTGCTCAACGGATTTGCCAGCATCGTCATGCTGGTGCTCATGCTCGATTCCACGCGCCCCAGCGTTGGCCAGGCGATGCGGCGCGGCGCCTCCATCATCCTGCCCTATTACGCCATGGGCGTGCTCAGCGGCGTGCTGACCTTTCTCGGCACGCTCGCCCTGATCCTTCCCGGCATCTACATCTTCGTGAAGCTGGTCGTGGCTGGGCCGGTGATGGTGGCAGAGCGCTCGCATAGCATCATCGCGCCGATGCGCCGATCCTGGGCGCTGACCAAGGGCAATAGCGGACGCATCCTGATCTTCCTGCTGGTCGTCGCGGTCACGGCGTTCTTCGTCTACATCACCAGCGTCACGGTGTTCGGCATCGTCATCCGGCTGGCGCTCGACGGAGATATCGCGGGCACGCTGACCACCCTGGTCGATGCGGTGATGAGCATGCTCGTCACGGTACTGATGGTGTGCGTCTATGCCGGTATCTACCGCCAGCTCGCTGGCCCCGATGTCGAGGATATTGCCCGCGAATTTGCCTGACCCCGCTGGAAATCCGCCGAGATCGCCCTAAGTTGCGGACATCACGCACAAAGGGGTTCTTCGACATGCGCGCATTTGCAGTTTCGCTTTCCGCTCTTGCCCTCGCCACCGGCTCTGCCGCGATGCTGGCCGAGGTACCTGCCATCGCTGCAGATGCAGGCAAGATCGCGATCGGCGGCAAGGCCCCGATGTTCACCACCACCGGCGCCAAGGCGGGCAAGGCGTACAAGCTCAGCCTCGCCAGCGAGCTGAAAAAGGGCCCGGTCGTGCTCTATTTCTTCCCGAAGGCGTTCACCAGCGGCTGCACCGCCGAGGCGCATGAGTTTGCTACCCGCATGGCGGACTTCAGGAAGGCGGGTGCAACCGTGATCGGCCTGTCCGCCGACGGCATCGACGAGCTCAAGAAATTCTCCACCGAGGCCTGCCAGAGCAAGTTCACCGTGGCGCAGGCGACGCCCGCGATGATCCAGGCCTATGGCGTGGGTCTCGCAGGTCGCCCGAACATGACCGGACGCACCAGCATGGTCGTCGCGCCCAATGGCCGCGTGATTTTCGTGCATGACGACATGGACTATCGCGACCATGTCAAGCTGACGCTCGGCGCGGTTCAGTCCATGGCCAAGAAAAAGGGCTGATTTTCTCGCGTGACCGGTGCTGCGCCGCGCGCTAGCGTCGGCCCCATGAGTTGGCAGGAAGAGATCGACGAACTCGCCCGGCGCCGTGCGCTGGCCGAGAAGATGGGCGGGGAAGAGAAGGTCGCGCGCCAGCACGCGCGCGGCAAGATGGATGCGCGCGCACGGATCGACGCGCTGCTCGATCCCGGCAGCTTCCGCGAGATCGGCAAGATCGCCGGGCGCGGCAGCTATGATGAGAATGGCGATCTGGTCGATCTGGCCCCATCCAACTTCATCTTCGGGCGCGGCGACATCGATGGCCGCGCGATCGTCGCCAGCGCCGACGATTTCACCGTTCGCGGCGGGGCTGCCGATGCCGCGCTGCACCGCAAGTTCGTCCAGTGCGAGGCGATGGCGCACGAACTGCGTCTCCCTTTGGTGCGGATGATCGACGGCACCGGCGGTGGCGGATCGGTCAAGACGCTCGAAACCATGGGTTACACTTATGTGCCGATGGTGCCGGGCTGGGACCATATCGTCACCAATCTGGAAACCGTGCCCGTCGTCGCGCTGGCGCTCGGTCCGACCGCTGGCCTGGGCGCTGCACGCACGGTGGCGAGCCATTATTCGGTGATGGTCAAGGGTCTGTCGCAGCTGTTTGCCGCCGGACCCGCCGTCGCCGCCGCGATCGGCGAGACAGTGGACAAGGAGCAGCTCGGCGGTACCGAGATCCATTGTCGCAATGGTGTGGTCGATGAGGAGGTGGCGAGCGAAGCCGAAGCCTTTGCGGTGGCGCGTCGCTTCCTCTCCTATCTCCCCTCCTCCATCGACAGCATCGCGGCGCGCGCGCCCTGCAACGATCCGGTCGATCGGCGTGAGGAGGCGCTGCTGTCCGCCGTTCCGCGCGATCCGGGCCAGGTCTATGCGATGCGGCGGGTGCTGGGCCAGGTCTTCGATACCGGCAGCGTGTTCGAAATGGGCCGCCGCTGGGGCCGTGCGGTCATCACTGCATTCGCCCGGCTGAACGGCTGGCCGG
Organism: Blastomonas sp.; assembly: GCA_964228845.1. Classification (GTDB taxonomy): domain Bacteria; phylum Pseudomonadota; class Alphaproteobacteria; order Sphingomonadales; family Sphingomonadaceae; genus Blastomonas. The sequence continues at coordinate 5,026 of CAXRCQ010000043.1, read as the reverse complement.
TCGCGGTACTGGCGAGCGATCCCAGCTATCTCGGCGGCTCGTGGGAGGCAAAGACCAGCGAAAAGGCCGAACGTTTCGTGAAACTGGCTGACCAGTTCCGCCTGCCGATCGTGCACCTGGTCGACAATCCGGGCTTTATGATCGGCGCAGACGCCGAGCGCGCCGGCACGATCCGCTACGGCGTCAACGCGATGAACGCGATCTACCGGGCCAGGGTACCGTTGGCATCGGTCATCGTCAGACGCGCCTATGGCATTGCGGGATCGGCCATGTCGAATGCAGAGCGTTTCCAGTACCGCTTTGCCTGGCCCAGTGGCGACTGGGGTTCGCTGCCGATCGAGGGCGGCGTGGAGGTAGCCTATAAATCCGAGCTGGAAGCCAGTGCCGATCCGCAGGCGCATCTCGCCACGATTCGCGCACGGCTCAACAAGGTGCGCAGCCCGTTTCGCAGCGCAGAGCATTTTTCTGTCGAGGACATCATTGATCCGCGCGACACGCGACCGTTATTATGCGAGTTCGCCGATCTCGCCTGGGCAAGGCTTTCCGCAGGTCGGGCATAGATGGCACCGCTTGCGATATGCTTAACGCGGCGCATGCCAGTTTCTTCAAGCCGGTCTTAAGCTCGGCCATGGCAACTTCAGCCTGAAAAACTATCAGGACCCTTGTGCCATGATCAACAATTCAGACCCCCCGGGCTCGCCGACGATGCGGACGGTCTATATCCGTCCGAACTATCAGGCGAACGATGTCGCCCCGCGCGCAACCGACCCTGCCCCCGCACGGCCGGCGAACGATGGCGTCATCAACCTCGTCAACCGTCCGACCGCGACCAGCGGAGCCATGGAGAGCCTCGCCAAGGCCGCTGCGGCAGCAGAACTTCCGCAAAAGCTCGATGATTTCGCGCGTCAGGTCGCCAAGTCGATGCTGGGCGATCCCGAGCAGGCGATGCGCACATTGCGTCCGCCGACAGCGGAGAAGGTAACCGGGCTGCTCGGCGCAGTCTGAACCCGCACGCTCAGCTGTTCTTGTTCGCGCGCCTTCGGCCGAAACGCATGCCGCGTTCCAGCCGGGCGCGCAATTGCGTATAATAGGCCTCCAGAAACGCGCGCTCGTCGCCGACCGGCGGGGTCCAGCCGATCTTGCCGCAGATGGTCGCCGCGACTGTCTCCATGGCCTCCCGATTGGCGGTACGCAGCACCTGCTCGAGCATTTGCAGCTCGTATTCGCCATAAACCGAAAGCTCGCTCTCGTCGAAGCGGTAGCGGTCGGCAGGCAGGGCCGCGACCGCCTCGCTGACCGGGGTGCCCGCGGCCACGACTCCGCCCAGCGCCGCCTTGGGTGCCTGCACCACCCATGTTCCCGCGATCAGGTCGCCGCAGCGCAGCCGATCCTTGTTGAGCAGCGGGAAAAGCAGGAAGATGCCGACCCATAGAATGCCCGACCAGGCGGCAAACTCGCTGAGCGTGCCCTGTACTCCGCCCGAGGTCATGAACATCAGCGGCAGGAACATCTCGATATCGCGCAGCAGGTTGCGCGCGATCACCGCCTCTGCGGTCAGCCGCCCGCCATCGCGCGCGGCGACACGGATGCCGACCGAGCGCTTGCCCCAGGTCGCGGCACGCTGGCCGAGTTCGAAGAACAGGAAATAGGCGTTGCGCGCGAGGAACGTGCCGATGATGAACAGGATGATCAGGAAGTTTCCAACCCCGTCGGACATGGCGGGCAGCCCTGCCCGCTCATAGCCCCAGAGCAGCAGCAACAGCGTCAGCACGAACGCCACGAACATCGCGAACAGGGCGGTCAGATCGATGAACAGCGCACCGATCCGCGCACTGGCCGGTGCGACCGCGACATCGAGCGCGACGCCTTCGGGCGTCACCAGCGTGCGCATCAGCCGGGGGTCCGCGCCCCGCGTGCGACCGAGATCGGCAGCGCGCGCCATCAGACGCGCCTCGGGCGGAAAGCGAAGAAATAGGCGAGCCACAGCGCGAGCACGCCATAGCCGATAGCGTAGCGCATAGCCGTCGACTGGACGAGTTGCCGGGCAAAGCCTTCGAGCAATCCGGCGCAGATCAGCATCACGATCACGCCCGCCATGACCTGCGCGGCCCTGCGGCCTGCATCGCCCAGCGCCGTCAAATGGCTTCGCGCCCCGGGAAAGCCCAGTGCTCGGCCAATGTGCAGGCCAGCACCTCCCGCCAGCAGGATCGCGAGCAGTTCGGTCGTGCCGTGGATCGACAGCCAGCCGATGAACTCGACCGCCAGTCCGCGCGAGGCGAACACCCAGAGCATCGCGCCCAGCCCGACCATGTTGTAGACCAGCAGCAACAGCGTCGGCACGCCAAAGGCAAAGCCGAGCGCGAAGGCCATGATCGCGACCTGCGCGTTGTTGTTGAACAGATAGGCGGCGAAGACCGACAGGCCTTCCTTGTCTGCATCGCCGAACAGCGTACTCATCAGTGCCTCGCGCGAGGCTCCAGGGACGCGGACATCGCTGAACTGCGCGGGGACGAGCCGGAAATACCATTGCGTGTCGGCATCGACGAGGAAGAAGCCGAGCACCGCGCCGGCCACCATCGCCGCCAGCGCGACCAGCAGATCGGGCCAGATGCTGCGGACCGCGCGGCTCAGCCCGCCACCGAAGAAGCTGCGCAGCCACCCGCCCAGCGTCGTGCGCGTGCCGTAGACGATGAAATAGGCGCGCAAGGTAAGCGATTCGAGATAGGCGATCAGCCCGGCATCGAGCGAGCTTTCGCGCGCGATCGACAGGCTGGAGAGCAGGTTACGGTACAGCACCGGCAGCGCCATGACGTCATCGTCCGACAGGCGCTTCGACTTACCCTTTTCCATCGCGGTGACCATCGCCTCGAGCCGCTGCCAGTCGCCCTCTCGCTCGAACCGGAAGCGATCGCTGCGCAGAACCGCAGCTGCGACGGCCTGTTCGCCAGTCTGTCGCAGTGCGCTCTCGGTCACAGCTGCCCCCGCCGCTTGATCTTGAGATAGGCGTTCATCAGCCGCGTTCCGATCTCGTCGTACCGCCCCTCAACCACCTCGATGCCCATATGCCGCAGCCGCGCGATGACCATGCGTCGCTGCGCCAGCAGGCTCGCAGCGGCAACGCTTTCTGCCACCTTCTCGCTGGTTTCGGGCGGCTGGTCCACCAGCGACAGCAATTCCTCGTCCTCCATCGCGACGAACAGCAGCAGGTGCCGGTCGATCAGCCGCCCCACCGATTCGAGCATGAGCTCGGCGCTGGTCGGATCGGTGAAATCGGTGAACACGACGATCAGCGAGCGCCGTTGCAACTGCGCCGCCAGCGTCGAAAGCGCCAGCGTGTAGTTGCTCTCCTCGAAGCGATAATCGATCCCTGCCGCCTCGGACTGCAGACGGAAGAAATTGCGGCTGCCCGACACGAACGGCGTCGCGCGCTCGGGCCGCGCGGCAAACGAGAACAGTCGCACCTGATCGCCCGCCTTGAGCGCGACATAGCTGGTCAGCAGCGCCGCCGAGACGGCGCGGTCGATGCGCGGCAGTCCCGCGACCGGTTCGCACATGTCCGATCCGCTATCGAGCGCGAAGACGATCTGGTTGTTGCGTTCGGTATCATATTCGCGCGCGAGCAGCTTGGAATGACGCGCCGAGCTCTTCCAGTCGATCGAGCGGCGGTCGAAGCCCGGCTGATATTCGGCCAGGGCCTCGAACTCGCTGCCCTCGCCGCGTATCTGCCGCGCGAGAATGCCGTAAATGGCTTCCTTGATGAAAATCTGCAGCGCAGGCGCACGCACGGCCGCGATATCGGGCAGGATGGCGACGCTCTCGCCGCTCGTCCGCGTCTCCTGCCGCCAACCCAGACCCAGCGGCCCTTGCCAACGCAGCCACAGCCGTTCGATTTCCAGCGCCCCGCGACGCACCGGTGTCAACACAAGCTCGCCGCGCAGGGCCGGTTCGGGACCAGACCTTTGCAATTTTGCAAAACCCCTGCCGCCGGGGACGATGCGGCTGGTCACGGCGACGCTGGCCGCGGCCTGCGCGATCGGCACTTCGCCTGCCAGCTCTGCCTCCATCAAGATGCAGACCTTGCTGCCCAGCTCGCAGCTCGCAGGCACGATCAGCTCGACGTGCCGCGCCTTGCCCGCGATCAGCGCGTCGAGCAATGCAAGCAGCAGCACCGCGCCCGACCATGCCGGGCCGAGCGGCCACAGCGCCGGCGCAAACGCCGCCAGCACGATCGCCAGCAGCGCCCCGCCCGCGATCAGCAGGCCTGCGCGCAAGGTAGGATAGGCTCCGATCAACGCGGCGCCCCGGTACGCGCGACCAGATCGGCGACGATGGTCTCGACCCGCCGCCCCTCGATCTCGGCGGCGGGCGACAGCAATGTACGATGGCGCAACACCGAGGCTGCGAGCTGCTTGACGTCATCGGGGATCACATAATCGCGCCCCTGCAATGCCGCGCGCGCCCGCGCGGCATCGGCGAGCCAGAGTGCGGCACGTGGGGCAGCACCGCTCACGAAATCCGCGGGCTCGCGGGTCGCACGCACCAGCCGCACGATATAGGCGACGACCTCGTCGACCAGTCTGACCTCGCTGACCGCAGCGCGCGCGGCGCTCAGTTCGTCGGGCGTCACCTGCGGCTGGATCGCGAAGGCATCGGGCCGCTGGACGCCGGTGCGCCGACCATATGCGGCGACGATCCGCGCCTCTTCCGCCGCATCGGGATAGCCGACCAGCAGCTTGAACAGGAAGCGATCGAGCTGCGCTTCGGGCAAGGGATACACCCCCTGCTGCTCGATCGGGTTCTGCGTCGCGACCACCATGAAATGCGAGGACAGCGCGTGCCGCGTGCCATCGAGCGTCACGCTGCGCTCCTGCATCGCCTCGAGCAATGCCGCCTGGGTCTTGGGCGGTGTGCGGTTGATCTCGTCGGCGAGTAGCAGGTCGGTGAAGATCGGCCCGCGCGTCAGCGTGAACTCGCTGGTCTGGAAGTTGAACAGGTTCGAGCCGATGATATCGCCGGGCATCAGATC
>CAXRCQ010000042.1:0-14182 GCA_964228845.1 Blastomonas sp. | reverse complement strand
CGATTTGCCGACGCCCGAACCCGCCGCTACCGCGATGCGCTGGCCGTGCCCCGCCGTCAGCAGCGCGTTGATAGCGCGCACGCCGAGGTCGATGGTCTTGGTGACGCGCCCGCGGTTGAGCACATTCTCGCGCTTGCCGGCGAGCGGCCAGCGTTCGTGCGCGATGATCGGCCCCATGCCGTCGAGCGGTTCGCCCATCGGGCCGATGATCCGGCCGAGCAGCGCATCACCGACCACCGCCATATTGGCCTGGGCATCGGGTTCAACACGTGCGCCGCTGCGCAGTGCTGCATCGCTTTCCAGCGGCACCATCATCGCGCGCGACCCGCGGAATCCCGCGATCTCGGCGCGGATGCGACGGCCATCGGCGGCACGTACCGATCCGCCATAGCCGATCGGATAGTCGAAGCCCGTGACTTCGAGCATGCCGCCTTCATGCGCGACCAGACGGCCGACGCGGCGCGGACCGGCCTCGAGCGCGGCAATCTTGTCGGTGAACTGGCGAACCGCCTCTTCCTGTGCCGCGATCACTGGTCGCCCTCCAGATCGTCGATCAGGCCCTGCAGCGCGTCGAGCATCGGCTGGGTGCCCTGCTCGATCCAGCCATCGGCATGGTTCAAGGAAACCGTGCCGCGGCGGATCGACGGATCGGCGGTCAGCACCAGGCCGCATTCGGCATCGCCGAGCAGCTTGAGGTCATCGGGGTGGAGGTGCAGCGCGCTGCCGCGCATGTCGCGGGTGACGAGTGCCGCAAGCGAGCGGCAGTGCCTTTCGAGGACGGCGGCATCGGGCTCGGCAAAGCCGCTCGAGCGTTCGAGCATCTGCTTCATCGCGTGCAGCAGCATCGCGCACAGGCCCTGCGAGAGCTGCGGGCGCAGCGCGGTGATCGCCTGCGCGAGCGCCTCGGTCGCGGCATCGCTCGCCTGCATCTCGGCCTGGGCCTGGGCAATGCCATCGGCAACGCCCTGGTCATAGGCCTGAACCAGCAGTTCGTCCTGGCTCGGTCCTTCTTCGACGATCAGCTCGCTGTCGAAGTCCGCCTCGTCGGCGAAATCCATGGGTTCGGCGTGATCCTCGGCGCTGGCAAAGGCTTCCATCGATGCGAAGATCGGCGACGGACGAAAGGCACTGGCACCGGGCTGCATCTGCCAGACCGGCATGAACTGCGCCTCGCCGGTGGGCGCGATGGAGATGGGGCGATCAGACATATTCGTCGCCGCCTCCGCCGATCACGATATCGCCGGCATCGGCCATGCGCTTGGCCACCTGAATGACCGCGCGCTGCGCCTCGATGACCTCGGACATCGGCATCGGTCCGCGATCGGCGATCTCGTCGGCGATCGACTGCGCGGCGCGGCTGGACATGCAGCCGAACATCTTGTCGCGCAGCTTGTCTTCGGCACCCTTGAGCGCGGGCACCAGCAGCTTGGATTCGAGCCCGCGCACCAGCGTGCCCAGATCCTTGGCATCGAGCCGGATAAGGTCGGCAAAGACGAACATCTCGTCCTCGATCCGCCGGGCGATATCCTTGTCGCGCTTGGTCACCGCCTTGATGATGCGCTGGCTTTCGCGCTTGTTGATGATGTTCATGATCGCCGCCGCGTCGGACGTGCCGCCCGAGGACGACGCGCTGCCGCCGCCGCGCGGGGCACCGCCCTGGCTGACCAGCAGCGCCTCGATCGTCTCGACCGCTTCCGGACTGACAGGCCCCAGCGTCGCAAGCCGGAAGACGACGTCCTCCTGCGCCTCGGGTGGCAGCAGCTGCAGCACATTGGCGGCGATCTCGGGCTTGAGGAACGACAGCACCACGGCGGCAATCTGCGGATGTTCATGCTCGACCAGCAGCGCGATCTCGACCGGGTCCATCCATTTGAGCGCCTCGAGCCCGCCGCCGGCCTTTTTCGGTGCGATCTTGGTGAGCATCGTCTCGGCGCGGCGGTCGCCCAGCGCGCGCTTGAGCATGCCCTCGATCTGCTCCTCGGCCTTGTAGCCCAGCATCGTGCGGTTGCGCGCCTTGTCGATGAACATGTCGAGCACTTCGTTGATGTCCTCGGCACCGATATCGGCGACGGTGTACATCATCTCGCTGAGCTGCCGGACCTCCTCGGGCTCCAGCCGGGCGAGAATTTCCGCTGCCTGTTCCTCGGAGAAGAGCAGCATCAGGATGGCTGCGGCCTGCTGGCCGGGGATGGGACGGCGCGCTTCGGCTGCAGCGGCGGCGCCGCCGTCTTCCGCGATGGTGTCGAGAGCGTCAGGCATTGGCGGGCTCCTTGCCGGCATCCGCGTTGCCCTTCAGCAACTCGCGGACCACCAGCGTCGCGTGATCGGGATTCTGGCGGACGAAATTCTGGATCAGCAGCGCGCGCTCCTGATAGGTCGAGGCGGCGTTGATCATGTCGAGCGTCACCGGCTCGTTCTCCTTGGGCGGCTGGCCAGCAGCACCAACCTGGCCATCCTTGCCTTCGTTACCAAGGACCTGGCTGATCATCGCGCCGGTTTCAGCTGCCTTTGCGGCTTCATCCGCTGCCTTGGCTTCGGCCTTCTGGCTGGTGTAGCGCTTGAGCAGCGGGCGACCGATGCCGAAGATCAGCGCCAGTGCGACGAGCAGCGCGGAGACATTGCGCACCACCATGTTGAACCAGCTCGCCTCGTAAAACGGTTCCTCGACCGTGGTCACCGGCTCGAAATTGCGCGACGAGATCGCGACCTGGTCACCGCGCGCGGTATCGAAGCCGATCGCGCCCTTGACCAGCGCCTCGATGGCCGCGATTTCCTGCGGGCTGCGCTCCTTGCCACCGGGCAGGTTCTTCACCGCAACCGCGACCGAGATGCGGGTGACCTTGCCCGAGGGCTCCTTGGTCACCGCGATCTGGCGGCCCAGTTCGAAATTGCGGTTGGTCTGCTCGTTGCGCGTGGTCGGCGCAGCGGGGGCTGCGGCCTCGGCACCGGTCAGCTGGCCACCGGCTTCGGGCGTGACATTGGGATCGGCAGGCGGCTGGTTGGCCAGCGCACCGGGTACGCCGCCGGCAGGGGCAGGGCTGGTCTCGGTCGAGATCGAGGTCTGTTCGCTCTTCACCCGGGCCTCATCGGCAGGGAAGGTCTCAGTCGTCGCCTGGCGTTCGGTCATGTTGATCTCGGTCGAGACTTCCGCGACGAAATTGCCCGCGCCCAGCACCGGGGTCAGCAGCGCGTTGAGCTGGCGACGATAGCGTTCCTCGATCGCTTCCTTCATCTCGATCTGCTGCTCGACGCCGCTCATGCCCATCTTGCCATCACCCGACAGCAGGCGGCCGTTCTGATCGACGACGGACACATTGTCCGCCGACAGGCCGGGGACCGAGCTGGCGACGAGATGGATGATCGCCTGGACCTGCGATTCGGGCAGGCGCCCGGCATTGGCGAGTTGCAGCACGACCGAGGCAGCGGGCTCGTTGCGGTCGCGGATGAATACGCTCGGCGGTTCGACCGCGAGGTGAACGCGCGCCGAAACCACCGATTCCATCGCCTCGATCGAACGCGCCAGATCGAGCTCGCGCGCGGCGCGGAGCTTTTCATTCTCCACCGCGCGGCTGGCACCCATGGGCATCGACGAGATCAGCTCGTCGCCGCTCGGCGCGCTCTTGGGCAGCCCCTGCGCGGCAAGCGCGATCTTCGCCTTGTGGTAATCATCTTCGGACACCATGATCGTGCCCGAGCTTTCCTCGAAACTGTACGGGATTGTCGAGCTGTCGAGCGCAGCGATCACCGCCGCCTTGTCGCTATCGGGCAGGCCGCGGAACAGGTCGCGCTGCGGCGGTTCGCGCAGCGCCGCCCAGGCAAGCACCGAAAGCAGCACGACGCCCAGAAAGCCCATCAGCGGCATCGCCTTGGCGACCGCTGGCTGGCTGATGAAATTGCGGACCTGTGCGGGGATCGCGGTACCATTGAGCACGCGGGCTCCTGCGCCTGCGCCTGCACCGGGGGCTCCCGGGATCACCGCCGGAGCGGATCCATCGACAGCATTCGGGGTGATGGTGATGTCTGACATGGATTACACCGGCATGTTCATGATGTCCTGATAGGCGGACAGCAATTTGTTACGGACCTGCAGCGTCGCCTCGAAACCGATCGACGCCTTCTGCTTGGCCATCATCACCGCCGCGATGTCGGTGGTCTGGCCCATTTCATAGGCGGTCGCCGCGTCCGAAGAGGCGTGCTGCACCTGGTTGACCTGATCGAGCGCCGTCTTGAGCGTGCCCGAAAAGCCGTCCGTCCTGGTCTCGGTCGGCTCGGTGCCCAGCATCGGGGATTTCTTGCTGATCTGCTGCAGCGCGCTGTTCTGTTGCAATATGGCGTTGCGCGCGGCCATGATCGAGCTGCTGATATTGGTGCTCATCGGTTATGCTTCCCGTCTTCGTCTCAGGCAGCCGCCGCCAGCTCGCGCATGTTGGCGAGGCGGTAGCGCAGGGTGCGTTCGGAGATGCCGAGCATCTTGGCGGTTTCGCGGCGATTGCCGCCATTCTCGTCGAGCGCGCGCTGGATCGCGTCATGCTCGACCGCGCGCGACAGGCTGTGCAGATCGCTGCCGCGCATCAGCCGGGCGGAACCGGTGGCGGGCACCGGGTCGGCGCGCGGCGTGCTGATGGCTGGCATGGCGACGGGCTGGAGCGGAGCCGGGGTGAACAGGCGGACCGGGGCGAGGCCCAGATCCTCGGCTTCGATGGCATCGCCTTCGCGCAGCACCAAGGCGCGCTGCAGCACGTTGCCCAGTTCGCGGGCATTGCCCGGCCAGCTGTGCGCCTGCAGCGTCTCGAGTGCTTGCGCGCTCAACCAGGCGAATTCGTCGGCGGCATTCTGCATGCGCAGCAGCATGGCGGCGGCGATGGCGCGGACATCCTGACGGCGATCGGCAAGGCGGGGGAGTGCGATCGGCATCACGTTGAGGCGCCAGTACAGGTCTTCGCGGAACTCGCCGGCGGCGACCAGCTCGGCCGCATCGCGGTTGGCGGCGGTGACGATGCGGACATCGACCTTGACCGCGCGGGTCTCGCCGACGGGAAGGACTTCGCCTTCCTGCAGCGCGCGCAGCAGCTTGGCCTGAAGCGCCAGCGGCAGCTCGGTGATCTCGTCGAGGAACAGCGTGCCGCCATGCGCGGCGCGGAACAGGCCCTCGCCATCGGCCGATGCCCCGGTGAACGCGCCCTTCTTGTGGCCGAACAGGATCGCCTCGACCATGGTTTCGGGGAGCGCGGCGCAGTTGACCGCGATGAACGGACCGTCTGCGCGCGGGCTTTCGTCATGCACCAGACGGGCCATGCCCTCCTTGCCGGTGCCGGTTTCGCCCTGGATCAGCACTGCAGCCTCGCTGCGCGCGATACGGGCGGCATAGCCCATCAGCTTGGCCATCGCGGGCTCGCCGACGGCAGGACCGCGTCCGGCGCGCAGCAGCTCGGCGACCAGCGCCAGGCCCAGCGCCATGTCGTCGAAGCCGAAGGCGATGCGCGCAGGCAGGCCATTGGCGGCACGGACCAGCGACGGTGCGCCGTCGCGGACATCGATGAGAATGTCACGGTGGCTGGCCGATGCGATTTCTGCAGCCATCAGCACCTTGGCGCTCTGGGCCGGCGCAGCACCTGCGGCAACCGGCTTGATCCAGGCCGATGCGAGCCAGCTTTCCAGCATGGGCAGATTTTCACGAACCGCCTCGCTGATAGTGCATTCGATCATTTTTTCAGTCCCCCGACTTAATGGATCGCGCTGGCCAACCGTTACAGTCGGCCCCGCAGGTCCAAGCAAAGCAATCGCCGTGCCAAATCGGGAAAACGGCAGAAAATGGCCGCCCACACCCCCCTATATATATAAGGCATGACATCCCCGCCAAAAATTTGACGGGTTTTGCCGGGCAGGAGCGTCAGAAAATTGACGCCTGTCGGCGAAATGACAACCTCTGCGAAAGGTGTGTGAAAACTTCTTAATGGCTTTCCAACCGTACCGTTAACCATGTCGAGGCCGCTGACAGACCCAGTGCGCCGACTGATTGACGAAGCGAAAGGAATGACTGATGACTGTTATCGGAACGAATATCGGCGCTATTCGCGCTGCCAATGCATCGACCGCGGCCCAGGCCATGCTGGGCAAGGCCATCGACCGCCTGTCCACCGGCAAGCGCATCAACTCTGCCGCTGACGAGGCCGCAGGCAACGCCATCGCCACCCGCATGACCTCGCAGATCCGCGGCCTGGGCCAGGCGGTCCGCAATGCCAATGACGGCATCTCGCTGACCCAGACGGCCGAAGGCGGCATGAACGAAATCACCAACATGCTGCAGCGCATGCGCGAACTGGCGGTGCAGTCGGCATCGGGCACGCTGAGCAACGGCGACCGCACCAATCTGCAGGCGGAAGTCGCGGCGCTGATCCTTCAGGTCGACGATGTTGCCAACAAGACCAATTTCAACGGCGTGTCGCTGCTCACCGCTGCCGGCCCGATCGCGATCCAGACCGGCATCGATTCCGGCGATGTCGTCAACATCACGCTCGCCAACGTGACCACCGCCGGCCTTGCCGTCGGCGCCATCGACATCAGCACCGCCGCAGGCGCGGGCACCGCGCTGACCGCCCTGGACACCGCCCTCAACAACATCACCACTGCCCAGGCAAATCTCGGTGCCAGCCAGAACCGTCTGCAGGCCACCGTATCGAGCCTGATCAACCGGTCGACCAACCTGTCCGAAGCCCGCTCGCGCATCCAGGACGCGAACTTCTCGGACGAATCGACCAACCTCGCCAAGGCGCAGATCCTGAGCCAGGCATCGACCGCGATGCTCGCCCAGGCCAACCAGAGCCAGCAGGGCGTGCTGAGCCTGATCCGCTCCTAATATGGGGGGTCAAACCGATTACAGCTTCGTCGGGAAAATGACGGGCGTCAAAATACTGGTCAGATTTTGACTTAAAGCCCGTCATTCACCGCCGTTAATTCCTTTCGAGGCCGCTTAGGTGGGACCGAGCGCCCGATAAGTGAAAGGAATTACGATGACTGTTATCGGAACCAATGTGTCGGCCCTCCGGGCCGCAAACGCTTCGACCACCGCTCAGATGAGCCTGTCGAAGTCGATCGATCGCCTGTCGACCGGCAAGCGCATCAACTCGGCCGCTGACGATGCCGCAGGCAACGCCATCGCCACCCGCATGACCTCGCAGATCCGGGGCCTCAACCAGGCCGTGCGCAATGCGAATGACGGCATCTCGCTGACGCAGACCGCCGAAGGCGGCATGAACGAGATCGTCAACATGATGCAGCGCATGCGCGAACTGGCCGTCCAGTCGGCTTCGGGCACGCTGGCAGCTGGCGACCGCACCAACCTGCAGGCGGAAGTCACCGCGTTGATCGCACAGGTCAACGACGTCGCCGGCAAGACCAATTTCAACGGCGTTGCGCTGCTCAACACCGCAGGCCCGGTCACCATCCAGACCGGTAGCGCCTCGGGCGACACGATGAACATCGCGCTGGCCGATGTGACCGCCACGGGCCTGGGCATCAACGCCATCACCATCGCCACCGACACCGGTGCCGCTGCTGCGCTGACCTCGCTCGATACCGCGCTGAACACGATCACCACCGCACAGGCAAATCTCGGCGCCAGCCAGAACCGTCTGCAGGCGACCGACTCCAGCCTGGTCAACCGCGCCACCAACCTGTCCGAAGCCCGCTCGCGCATCCAGGACGCGAACTTCTCGGACGAATCGACCAACCTCGCCAAGGCGCAGATCCTGAGCCAGGCGTCGACCGCGATGCTCGCCCAGGCCAACCAGAGTCAGCAGGGCGTGCTCAGCCTGATCCGCTGATCCATCCAGGGGGGCTGACGGGCGTTTCGTCAAACGAATGACGCGTCCGCCAATAAAATGACGCTTTTTGCTTAATTCCCCGTCGGCCCCGCCGTTTTTGCCCCTGAGACCGCCCTGAAAGGGTGGTCGCGGGAATGAAGTGAAAGGACTCGATTATGACCGTTATCGGAACGAACGTCGCCGCCCTGAGGGCTGCCAATGCTTCGACGGCGGCGCAAAGCAGCCTGTCGAAATCGATCGATCGCCTGTCGACCGGCAAGCGCATCAACTCGGCCGCTGACGATGCCGCCGGCAATGCCATCGCCACGCGCATGACCTCGCAGATTCGCGGCCTTAACCAGGCCGTGCGCAACGCGAACGACGGCATCTCGCTGGCGCAGACCGCCGAAGGCGGGATGAACGAAATCGTCAACATGATGCAGCGCATGCGCGAGCTGGCCGTGCAGTCGGCCTCGGGCACGCTGGTCGCGGGCGACCGCACCAACCTGCAGGCGGAAGTCACCGCCCTGCTCTCGCAGGTCAATGATGTTGCAAGCAAGACGACCTTCAACGGCGTCCAGCTGCTGAACGTGCCGCAGACCCCAACGCCAGCTCCGACGATCGCCATCCAGACCGGTGTCAGCTCGGGCGACACGGTCGAGATCGCGACCGCCAACGTGACCGCCGCCGGCCTTTCGATCGATGCGATCGACATCAGCACCGCTGCTGGTGCAGGCACGGCGCTGACCGCGCTGGACACCGCGCTCAACTCGATCACCACCGCACAGGCGAATCTCGGTGCCAGCCAGAACCGTCTGCAGGCGACCGTCTCCAGCCTGGTCAACCGTGCGACCAATCTTTCGGAAGCGCGTTCGCGCATCCAGGACGCGAACTTCTCGGATGAATCAACCAATCTCGCCAAGGCGCAGATCCTGAGCCAGGCGTCGACCGCGATGCTTGCCCAGGCCAACCAGAGCCAGCAGGGCGTGCTCAGCCTCATCCGATAAGCGTTGATCGGGACGATCCGTCGAAAAATTGACGGATCCGACAAATATTTGACGCTTTCTGCTTAATTCTCCGTCGGCCTCACCGTCAAAGATGGTGAGGCCGCTCCTTTTACGAGCTGCCGGAAGGAAGACGTGAAGGGAACCCACTTATGACTGTTATCGGAACCAATGTTTCGGCGCTCCGCGCTGCAAACGCTTCGACGACCGCTCAGATGAGCCTGTCGAAGTCGATCGATCGCCTGTCGACCGGCAAGCGCATCAACTCCGCCGCCGACGATGCCGCAGGCAATGCCATCGCCACCCGCATGACCTCGCAGATCCGCGGCCTCAACCAGGCCGTTCGCAACGCGAATGACGGCATCTCGCTGGCGCAGACGGCCGAAGGCGGCATGAACGAAATCGTCAACATGATGCAGCGCATGCGCGAGCTGGCCGTCCAGTCGGCATCGGGCACGCTGGCCGGTGGTGACCGCGCCAACCTGCAGGCGGAAGTCACCGCGCTGCTGGCGCAGGTGGACGATGTTGCGGGCAAGACCAATTTCAACGGCGTGTCGCTGCTCAACACCGCAGGTCCGGTCGCCATCCAGACCGGCATCGCCTCGGGTGACACGGTCAACATCGCGCTTGCCAACGTCACCACCGGCGCGAGTGGCCTTGCCATCGGCACGATCGACATCAGCACCGCTGGCGGTGCCGGTACCGCGCTGACCGCCCTCGATACCGCGCTGAACACGATCACCACCGCACAGGCGAACCTCGGCGCGAGCCAGAACCGTCTGCAGGCGACCGTCTCCAGCCTGGTCAACCGCTCGACCAACCTGTCCGAAGCGCGTTCGCGCATCCAGGACGCCAACTTCTCGGATGAATCGACCAACCTCGCCAAGGCGCAGATCCTGAGCCAGGCATCGACCGCGATGCTCGCCCAGGCCAACCAGAGCCAGCAGGGCGTGCTGAGCCTGATCCGCTGATGATGGCTGGGGCTGGCGCGGACTGATGTCGGAAAATTGACGCGTCGGACGAGAATTTGACGCTTTCCGCTTAATCTCCCGTCAGCCCCACCGTCTTAACCCTTGAGGCCGCTGCATTTTTTCAGAAGCCGCCCCAGGATAGTGGAAGGAACCACAAATGACTGTTATCGGAACCAATGTTTCGGCTCTCCGGGCTGCAAACGCTTCGACCACCGCGCAGATGAGCCTGGCGAAATCGATCGACCGCCTGTCGACCGGCAAGCGCATCAACTCGGCCGCTGACGATGCCGCAGGCAACGCCATCGCCACCCGCATGACTTCGCAGATCCGCGGCCTCAACCAGGCCGTGCGCAATGCGAATGACGGCATCTCGCTGACGCAGACCGCAGAAGGCGGGATGAACGAGATCGTCAACATGATGCAGCGCATGCGCGAACTGGCCGTCCAGTCGGCTTCGGGCACGCTGGCAGACAGCGACCGCACCAACCTGCAGGCGGAAGTCACCGCGCTCAAGGCGCAGGTGAACGATGTCGCGAACAAGACCAATTTCAACGGCGTGTCGCTGCTCAATACCGCCACCCCCGTGGCGATCCAGACCGGCATTGCCTCCGGCGACACGGTCAGCATCGCGCTGACCAACGTGACCACCGTCGGCCTCGCCATCGATACCATCGATATCGGCGCGCTTTCGGGCACCGGTGATCCGGCCGCCGCACTGACCGCTCTGGACAGCGCGCTGAACACGATCACCACCGCACAGGCAAGCCTCGGTGCCAGCCAGAACCGTCTGCAGGCGACCGTGTCGAGCCTGGTCAACCGCTCGACCAACCTGTCCGAAGCCCGCTCGCGCATCCAGGACGCGAACTTCTCGGATGAGTCGACCAATCTCGCCAAGGCCCAGATCCTGAGCCAGGCATCGACCGCGATGCTGGCCCAGGCCAACCAGAGCCAGCAGGGCGTGCTCAGCCTGATCCGTTAAAAGATCAGGAACCCGACCGCGGTTCGACCGTTGGGAGGGACGCAACGGCCGTTACCGACAACTCAATGGCCCGAGCCGATATTCGATCAACCCTCTTCCCGGCAGACCGGGAGGGGGGTTTTTCGTTATGCGGGCTATAGCGCCCATCGCCTTCTCCCCTGAAGGGGAGAGAGCAGGTGCCTCATCGCGAGTTCGCCAGGCGCTTGCGCAGCGTCTCCAGCGCGGATTTCTTGATCTGGCAAACGCGCGCGGCGGTAATGCCGAGCACCAGACCGATTTCGTCGAGGTTCATTTCCTCGATATAATGCAGCTGCAGGATGAGCTGCTCGCGCTCCTTGAGCGTACCGATGCTGGCATTGAGCAGCTGTTTGAGATTGTCCGCCTCCATCCGGGTTTCGGCCGAATCCTCGCTATCGGCAAACCACATCGAATGTTCGGAATAGACTTCGTCCATCGATTCGAACTTCACGTCCTGCGCGGCGTCGGAGCGCATGCGGAATTCGGCAGCGTCCATGCCCATCGCGGCGGCCAGCTCGGATTCGGTCGGGTTGCGGCCGAGTTCGCGCACCAGCTTCTCGCTCGCCCGGCGCAATTGCTTACGGAAGTCCATGGCCGAGCGGCACATGTTGCTGTTGGCGCGCAGATGATCGATCAGCGCGCCGCGGATGCGCATGCTGGCATAGGTGGCAAAGCCGTGTCCGCGATCCTCGTAATTGTTGGCGGCCTCGACCAGCGCGACCATGCCGATCTGCACCAGGTCCTCGATCTCTATCACGCCCGGTGCCATGCCGCGCACATGCCAGGCGAGCTTGCGGACCAGCGGCAGATGCGCCTCGATCAGCTTGCCGGGCGGCACGGCGGCGGGCTTGCGGCCGGAGGTGATCGTCTCGATGGGAAGATGCTGCATGTCAGGTGTCCAGCTTCATGAGAATGTTCGGGTTCGGCGTCTGCATCAGCCGCGCGAGAAGGAATGTTCGGCCTGGGGCGTGCGGTAGCCCGCCTGCCCGCCCACGGTGGCGACCACCTCGACCGGCTTGTCGTCGGGCAGCTCGCGGAACGAGAGCACCGGGGTGTCGGGGAAGCGGGGGCGCAGAAGGTCGGCGAGCGGCTTGCGCGCCTGGGGCGAGGTGACCAGCGCGTAGTTGCGCTGTTCCAGCATCAGCGGACGCGATGCCTGTTCGATCGCCCCCAGGATGCGTTGGGCGAGCCCTGGTTCGATCGGGAAGGCGGCATCGCCGGCGACGCGCAGCGACTGGGCGAGCAGCGTCTCGAGCTCGGCATCGAGCGTTACCACCGGCAGCGGCAGGTTCACCGGAACCAGCGACTGGATGATGATCGACCCGATCCGCTGGCGCACGCCCTCAACGATCTGCGCCACGGTGGTGCCTTCGGCCGCCGCTTCGACCATCGCCGAACAGATGCGGCGGAAGTCCTTGAGCGGCACGCCTTCGCGCAGCAGCTCGCGGCAGACGGCGGAGATCGTGAAGAGCGAAAGCGGCTGGGGGGTCAGATTCTCGACCAGCTGGGGCGAGTTTTCCTTGAGCGTCTCGAGCAGCTTCTTGGTCTCGTCCATGCCGAACAGCTGCGCGGCATTGAGGCGGACCATCTGGTTGAGATGCGTCGCCATCACGGTGGCGGCATCTACCACGGTATAGCCCGCGACGATTGCCTCGGCGCGCTTGTCGGCGCTGATCCACACCGCATCCATGCCGAAGGTCGGGTCCTTGCAGGCGCGGCCCTCGATCGGCGTGTCGATATCGCCGCTGTCGAGCGCGAGCAGATCGTCGGGCCAGATCTCGTCCTCGGCGACGATCGTACCGCCGATGGTGATGCGATAGCTGTTGGCGGGCAGCGCCATGTCGTCCTTGATGCGCACCAGCGGGATGACGAAGCCCAGTTCCTTCGAGATCTGCTTGCGGATGCCGGTGACGCGGCGCATCAGCGGCGCGTCGCGGCGCTCGTCGACCAGCGGCACCAGGCCGAAGCCGACATCGATGCCCAGCATCGCGCCATCGGAGACGTCTTCCCATTCGATCGCATTGGGGTTTTCCGGCGCGGCGGGGGCGGTGTTCTCGACCACCGGCGGCTTGGGACGCGACAGCTTCCACGCGATGAACCCGGCAGCAGCGGCAGCGGGCAGGATGATCAGATGCGGCATGCCGGGCAGCACGCCCATGATGCCCAGGATGACCGCGACCGGGGTCCAGGCCTTGGCAATGGCGAACTGGCCCGAGATCTGGCCGGGCAGGTCCTGCGCGGAATTGACGCGGGTGACGATCGAGGCGGCGGCGATCGACAGCAGCAGCGCGGGCACCTGCGCGACCAGCGCGTCGCCGATGGCGAGCATGGTATAGTTGGACGCCGCCTCCGAAATCGGCAGGCCGTGGCTGGCCATGCCCAGGATGATACCGCCGACGATATTGACCACGAGGATCAGGACGCCCGCGACCGCATCGCCCTTCACGAACTTGGACGCACCATCCATCGACCCGTAGAAATCCGCCTCGGTCGCGACTTCTGCGCGGCGGGCCTTGGCTTCCTCGGGCGTCATCAGACCGGCATTGAGATCGGCGTCGATCGCCATCTGCTTGCCGGGCATGGCGTCGAGGGTGAAGCGCGCGGACACTTCGGACACGCGGCCCGCGCCCTTGGTGATGACGACCAGGTTGATGATCATCAGGATGGCGAAGACGAAGATACCGACGACATAGTCGCCGCCGATCAGCAGGCTGCCGAAGGCCTCGATGACATGACCGGCAGCCGCGCCGCCCTCATGCCCGTGCACCAGCACCACGCGGGTCGAGGCGACGTTGAGGCCGAGACGCAGCAGCGTCGCGAACAGCAGCACGGTGGGGAAACTGGAAAAGTCGAGCGGCTTGGTGACGTTCAAGGCCACCATCAGCACCGCAAGGCTGATCATGATGTTGAAGATGAAGCCGATGTCCAGCACCAGAGCCGGGACAGGCAGCACCAGGAACACCACCAGCAACAAGGTGGCGAGCGGCAGGATCGAGCCGCGCGACATATTGAGGATTTGGCCGAGCTTGCTGGACGCAGGATTCATCGAGTTCAGGCTCCCATCGCGGCGAGCAGCATGTAAGCCAGCCGCGCATTGTCGTTTCCGCCGATGCTGGCGGTCATTTCGGGTCGGGCGGCGCGCGCGCTGGCGAGCCGGACGTAATCGGCAGGCTGGACCTGCGGCAGATCATTGCCCTCGCGCGGCAAGCGACTGCCGCCGGCGGTTGCCGCCGCTCCGCCGAGCTTGTCGGCAAAGCGGGTGCGGATTTCGGCAAAGCTGCGCGGTGCGCCGGAGCGATCGTAGAAGATCGAGCGGTTGGCCCCGGCGGCGCGCGCGAACATCGGCGCGGCGGCAGCATCGGGGTTGGCATCGTGCGCGGAGAGGAACTGGCGCGCGCCTTCGGGGCC
>CAXRCQ010000041.1:0-3167 GCA_964228845.1 Blastomonas sp. | reverse complement strand
GTTGATCCGGGCGATGGCTGCACTGTCGATGCCATTGGCCACGATGACAGGTGGCGCTTTGGGCACGACCTTCCGGCCCTCGCGGCTTTCCTCTTCGGTACCGAAGACCACGGCATCGGCGCGGGCGAGCATGGTGCCTGTGCCCCCCAGCGCCAGCACAAGCTGCTTCTTCCAGGCCGACTGGCGCATTGACCAGCTGTCCAGCATGCCATGGCTGGAGACGACAACCGGCTTGCGCACTGCGCGCATCGCCTGAGCCAATTGGGCGAGGTGCCCTTCCCAGATGCCATGGACGTGCAGCACGTCGATCGATCCGCATTGCGCCACAAAGGCACGCTTCATCGCCTGGCTGCGGGCCAGCGCTGCGGGCGGATCGACCGGAAAGCGCAGCAGCTCGACCGACAGGCCGTCAAACTGCTCGTCGAACGCCCTGGAAACCGATGACGTTTCGCGGGTGAAAACCGATACGCGATGTCCACGCCGCGCCAGCGCAGCGGCGCTGCCCGCAACGACCTGCGGTGGACCGCCGGTATGCGGGTCCATGTCACCAATGGTCATCGCGATGTGCATGGATCGGCCTGCGCTCAGCCCGGCAGCGCCCAGGCTATCGCAGCCTGTTGCGCTGCGGATTCATAGGCGGCGATCTGGCCCAGAGTGAGGCTGCGGATATCTTCGGCACCATTGGCCCAGTCGCGATACCAGGCGATGGTCTCGCCCACCGATGCCTCGAAATCCCATGCCGGCCGCCACTTGAGCTGCTGGTGCGCCTTGTCGCAGTTCAGCGCCAGCGCAAAGGCCTCGTGCGGCTGTTCGGCGTCCGTGGTCATCTGCCAGCTGCAGCCGCCCCAGCAATGCAGCGCGAAATCGACGAGATCGCGCACCGGACGGACGCCATCGATATAGGGCCCGAAATTCCAGCCCTGCGCAAAGGCCTGCGGATCCTCGCTGGTGGCGAGCCGCGCGGCCAACCACAGATAGCCGGACAGCGGCTCGAGCACATGCTGCCAGGGCCGGGTGGCCAGCGGATTGCGGATCTCGATGGGCTGCTGGCTGGTGAGCGCCGCGATGCAATCGGTAACGAGACGGTCCTTGGCCCAGTCGCCGCCGCCGATCACGTTGCCAGCGCGCACCGATGCCAGCCGGATCTTGCTGTCGGGGGCTGCGAAATAGCTGTTGCGCCAGCTGTCCACGACCAGTTCGGCCGCACCCTTGGACATGCTGTAGGGATCGTGCCCACCCATCGGGTCGATCTCGCGATAGCCCCAGATCTGGCCGTTATTGGCATAGCATTTGTCGGAGGTGATGACGATGACGCTGCACGGCTTGCCACGACGACGCACCGCCTCGAGCACCTGTGCCGTCCCGATGACGTTGACGCTCAGCGTATCGACGGGCTCTTCGTAGGACAGCCGCACCAGCGGCTGGGCGGCGAGGTGAAACACGATTTCGGCATCGCTCGCCTCGAGCGCGGCATCGAGCGCCTGAGGATCGCGGATATCGCCCACCCGGTGATGGATGAGCGATTCGACGCCGGCCAGATCGAACAGCGCCGGAACCGTGGGAATGTCGATCGACAGTCCGGTCACCTCGGCACCCAGCTTGTTCAGCCAGAGGCTGAGCCAGCTTCCCTTGAAACCGGTATGGCCGGTGACCAGAACGCGTCGTCCCTGAAAATAGTCGAGAAACATGCAGCCTCAGCCTTCTGCCCAGGGCGCGTTGCCGCTTTCCCACAATTCGTTCAGCAGGGCCCAGTCGCGCGCAGTGTCCATGCACTGCCAGAACCCGCCATGCCGGAACAGCATCAGCTCGCCTGCAGCAGTGGCTTCCGCGAGCGGCTCGCGCTCAAGCATCACCTCGTCGTCCTTGTCGGCGACGAAACGGTCGATGAACTCGCGCTGCATCACCATGAAGCCGCCGTTGATATAGCGGTCCGACACGGTGGGCTTTTCCGCCCAGTCGGTCACGGTGTCGCCGTCGAGCACCAGCTCGCCGAAACGGCCCGGAGGCACGACACCGGTCATCGTCACCAGCTTGCCATGCGCAAGGTGAAACGCCTCCAGCCCGGCAAGATCGACATCGCTGACGCCGTCGCCATAAGTGAGCATGAAGGATTCGCCCGGCTCGATATATTTGGCAACCTTGCGCAAACGCCCGGCCGTTCCGCTGTCGGGGCCGGTCTCGGCAATCGTCACCTTCCAGTCGTCCAGTTCATGCGCATCGTGGAAGGTGACGTCGCCGCGCTTTCCCGTCTCGATCGTCACGTCGGCCTGGCGGGCGTGATAGTCGAGGAAATAGCTCTTGATCGCCCAGCTGAGATGGCCTGCGCACAGGATGAACTCGCGATGACCCAGGCGCGCATAGCTGCGCATGATGTGCACGAGGATCGGTTCATTGCCCACCATCGCCATCGGCTTGGGGATCAGGTTGCCGGTGACCTCGCCAAGACGCGTGCCCTTGCCACCGCACAAGATAACCACCTTCATCGGTCAATCCCTCTACGCAATTTGTTGGACGTCACGCAGCAGGAGCCTGGGCGACGATAATCATGGATTTGGCCAGCGGCTTGATCCGCCCGACCCGGTCGAACGACATCACCCGAAAACCCTGTTCCTCCAGCAAGGTGGTCAGGGTCTCGCGCGACCAGAACTTGATATGGCCGTGGTCCCACAGCGCCGTGTAATGACCGTCCATCTTTCCGGTCACGGCCAGCGCCAGGTTCTTGATATAGCTGTGATAGGGCGTGCTGATGATCAGCGTGCCGCCGGGCTGCACCAGATGGCGGATCTGCTCCATGTACAGCCGGGGAGCATAAAGATGCTCGACCACTTCCAGGCTGACCACCAGCGGGAAGGTGCCGAGCTTTTCCGCCAGCGGATCATAGACCGAACCGTGGTGGAAGGCGATGCCGGGATAGACCTTGGTCGCATGCGCGATGCCCTGGTCCGAGGCATCGATGCCGACGACCTCATAACCCTTCTTGCTCATCCAGTTGGTGACAAAACCGTTGCCGCATCCCAGATCGAGAATCCGCGTGCCCTTGGGCGCATGCTGGTGCAAGAGCCGGTCGAGCGCGGGCAGCAGGCTTTCATGCGCGTTGGTTCCCTGCGCGTCCTCGTAAACGTATCCGCCTTCAAGCTCTTTCTGTTGTGTCACGCAAATACGCCTCT
>CAXRCQ010000040.1:0-5744 GCA_964228845.1 Blastomonas sp. | reverse complement strand
GCACCCGAAGATCCGACGAGAGCACCGGTCACGATCAACAGATCGTTCGCGAGCATGAAGCCGGTCGCTGCCGCTGCCCAACCTGAATAGCTGTTGAGCATCGAGACGACCACCGGCATGTCCGCGCCGCCGATCGGGATGATCAGCAGGAAGCCGATGATGAACGAGAGCAGGGTGATCGCGAGGAACAGCCAGCCCTCGCCCGCGCCGCCATCGAGCGAGACGGTATAGACGGCGATCATGCCGAGGATCGCGGCGAGCACGCCGAGGTTGATGACATGACGGCCCGGCAGCATGATCGGCGAGCCGGACATGTTGCCGTTGAGCTTGAGGAACGCGATGACCGACCCCGAGAAGGTGATCGCACCGATCGCGACGCCCAGCCCCATCTCGATGCGGCTGACGGTCAGGATCTGGCCATTGGCATCCAGAATGCCGAAGGCATCGGGATTGAGCCAGGCGGCAAGCGCGACCAGCACTGCGGCCAGGCCAACCAGCGAGTGGAAGGCCGCGACCAGCTGCGGCATGTCGGTCATCTTGATCTTGCGCGCGATCACGAAGCCCGCGACGCCGCCGATCGCGATGGCGATCAGGATCTCGACGATATTGGCAATCTCGTGCGTCAGCAGCGTGGTGATGACCGCAATGGCCATGCCGATCATGCCGAAGCGGTTGCCGCTGCGGCTCGTTTCCGGGCTGGAAAGGCCGCGCAGCGCGAGGATGAAGAAAACGCCCGCGACCAGATAGGCCAGCGACACCCAGGGGCTGACCGGCACGCCCTCCCCACCGGAAGCAAAGGCCGGGACAGAGGTCAGCGCGCTGCACGCGGCAGCGGCGAAGGTGAGCGGACGACGATTGATGTTCATTGCTGCCCCCAGAGCCATCACTTGCGCTCCTTCTTCTTGTACATCGCAAGCATGCGCTCGGTGACGGCAAAGCCGCCGAAGATGTTGACCGCTGCGAACACGACCGCGAGCAGGCCCAGATATTTCGCCACCGGCGACACCGCCTCGGCACTGGCCACCAGCGCGCCGACGATGATCACCGACGAGATCGCGTTGGTCACCGCCATCAGCGGCGTATGCAGCGCGGGCGTCACCGACCAGACGACATAATAGCCCACAAAACAGGCCATCACGAAGATCGAGAGGATTGAAATGAAGTCCATATATTCCCCTATTTGTCCAATCGGGCCAATTCTGCGCTGACCATATTCTCAATTTCATCCAGTGACTGAACCGCCTGCCAGGCCATGTCAGGGTCAACCCTGTGATACTCGTGGGCCACGATGTTGCGAAACCCAACCATATCAAGCCACGGCAAATGTGGGTGCCGCGATTTCAGCTCGTCCGATAACCTGTTTGCATTTTCCCCGATGATCGCAAGTCGGAAGGCCGTCAGCGCCTGTTCGTCGCGATCCCTGAGAAATCCACCGTAATCACAATCCTCTGTGCGGCGCCGGATATCGTCCAAAGCCTCAGCAATCAGGCTGAGATGGAGCCCGTCCCGCTCCGCTGCCATCAATCAAAAACCCGGATCTTCTGTTCTTCGACGCGCGGTTTCAGCTTGGGATGCAACGCCCGCCGCGGAACAAGATCCACCTTAACCTTCAGTGCCTCGCCGAGTTCCCGGCCGATTCTTGCCTGATCGAACAGGCTGAAGCGCGCGCCAGGCTCGATATCGAACAGCAGATCGACATCGGAATTTGCCGATGCCTCTCCCCGTGCATGCGATCCGAAAACATAGAGCCCACACACCCCATCCGCCCTCAGCCGAGGTTCAAGCGCCTTGAGCTTTGCAAGGACCGGGGCGGTGGACGCGGATGTCACCCCAGCAGCCTCTCGCTGACAACCTTGCCGCCCATGGTCACGCGGACGCCCTGGACGATCTCGTCGTCGTCGGGAAAGACCGGGGCCTTGGCTTCCTTGTCCCAGAAGGCCGAGAAGAAGTTGAACAGGTTGCGCGCGAACAGCGCCGAGGCGTCGGTAGCCAGGCGCGAAGGCACGTTGCGGTGGCCGACGATCTTGACGCCATGCTTCACCACGATCTCGCCCGCGACTGCTCCTTCCACGTTTCCGCCCTGCTCCACCGCCAGATCGACGATGACGCTGCCCGGCTTCATGCTGGCAATCTGCGCGTCGGAGATCAGGCGCGGCGCAGGCCGGCCCGGGATCAGCGCGGTGGTGATGACGATGTCCTGCCTGGCGATGTGCGAGGAGACCAGTTCGGCCTGGGCCGCCTTGTACTCGTCGGACATCTCGGTGGCATAGCCCCCTGCGCCCTCGCCCTCGATGCCTGCAACATTCTCGACGAAGATCGGCTTGGCACCAAGCGACTGGATCTGTTCCTTGGTGGCGGAGCGGACGTCGGTGGCCGAGACCTGCGCGCCCAGACGGCGCGCCGTGGCGATCGCCTGAAGTCCGGCCACGCCCACGCCCATGATGAACACCTTGGCGGCGGACACGGTGCCCGCTGCGGTCATCATCATCGGGAAGGCCTTGCCATATTCGGCCGCGCCGTCGATGACCGCCTTGTAGCCTGCAAGGTTCGACTGCGAGGACAGGATGTCCATCGACTGCGCGCGGGTGATGCGCGGCATGAACTCGAGAGCGAGTGCCTGGAAGCCGGCTGCCGCATAGGCGTCGATCCGCGCGCGCTCGCCGAACGGGTTGAGCGAGGCGGCGATCATCGCCCCCGGCTTCGCGCCCGTCAGGCTGGCGGGATCAGGGCCCTGGACGCCGAAAATGATGTCCGCGTCGCCAAGAATATCGGCGCGCGAGCCAATCGTGGCACCGGCAGCGGCGAAATCCGCGTCGGAGATCGACGCAAATTCCCCCGCACCGGTTTCCACCGCCACGGTCGCTCCCAATCCGATGAACTTCTTGACGGTTTCAGCGCTCGCCGAAACGCGCCGCTCGCCCGATGCCTGCTCCTTGAGGACCGCGATCTTCATGCCGCCGCCGGTCAGCTGGCGATGAGAACGACGACGAACGCCGTCACCAGCGCCGCCACGATCGTGCCGGTCTTCAGCAGCCCCATGAAGCCTTCATAGGTTTGCTTGGCATATTCGATGTTGTTGGACGTGTCGTTGGCCATGGTCAGAGCCTTCCCCGTTAATGGTGCCGAAGTTGATATCGGTTCGCCTTAACCGAATGCCGGGTGTCGCTCAATCCCGCAAGCTTCAAATCGCTAGGGACGGGATAAGCTTAGCTTTAATGGGGTTTTTACCACATGCCATTAAGCATGACGCCGATGGCCAAGGAACGAACAGACGCAGACCAGCAGATCCGCCGGGTGATGCTGATCGACAACGAGCCGGCGCAATGCCGCCTGGTCGCCGCGCTTGCGGCCAAGGCTGGCTGGCGCACGGTGTTTGCGCACGATTCGGAAACCGCGATCGCCATGCTTGGCACGCAGGAGGGGATGATGCTCGATGCCATCATTCTCGACCAATGGGTGCCCGGCGACGAAGCGGCGGAACTCATCAAGGAACTGAAGGCGCGTCGTCCCGCATTGCCGATCCTGATGCTGACCACCAGCACATCGCCATTGCTCGCGGTCGAGGCGATGCGCGCGGGTGCCACCGATTACCTCATCAAGCCGATCGCGCCCGACCGGCTTGTCGCCGCGCTCAACGCCGCCGCGCGCAAGGATGATGCGGACGAACTGCGCCCGCTGACCGAGAAGATCGCCGCCCCGCTCGATTTCGACGAGATGATCGGTTCTTCGCCGCGCTTCCGCGCCGCATTGGCCATTGCTGCCAAGTCGGCGCGGACGCATACGCCGGTGCTGATCGAAGGTGAAAGCGGCACCGGCAAGGAAATGATCGCGCGCGCGATCCATGCGTCCAGCCCTCGCTCCAAGTTGGCACTCAGGCTCGTCACCTGTGCGGGCGCATCGAGCGGGCAGATCGAATCGCAGCTTTTCGGGCATGAACGCGGCGCGTTTCCTGGTGCGTTCGACCGGCACGTCGGCATCATCCAGCGGGTCGAGGGTGGTACGCTGTTCATCGACGAGATCGACCAGCTCCCGCTCGAATCGCAGACCAAGCTTGCCGACGCCATCCGTTCGGGCGAGGTGCGCCCGCTGGGCGCGCGGCACGGCTTGCGGTGCGACGTCCGCTTCATCTGCGCCAGCAACGCGCCGCTGAAACCGATGGTCGAGTCAGGCACGTTTCGCGAGGACCTGTATTACGCGATTGCGCCGGTGCAGATCACCATCCCCGCGCTGCGCGACCGGTCGAGCGACATACCCGCGTTGGTCCGCCACTTCCTGGCGCGCATCGCCGAGCAACCGGGTCTGCGCGGGCTGGGCATCACCGATGAGGCGCTGTCGCTGCTTTCCAGCTATGACTGGCCGGGCAATGTCCGTCAGTTGCAGAACGCGCTGTTTCGCGCAGCGATCTTCTGCGACGGCGACGCGCTGACCACTGCGGAATTCCCGCAGCTCACCAACATGCTCGGCGAGGAGGAGCCGCGTCGCGTCTCGAGCCCGCACGACGGCATCGGCATCACGCTCTATGCCGAGGACGGCAATCTCAGGCCGCTCGAGGAAATCGAAGCCGATGTGATTCGCCTGGCCATCGGCCATTATCGCGGGCGGATGACCGAGGTCGCACGGCGTCTGGGCATAGGGCGCTCCACACTCTACCGCAAGCTGACCGAGCTCGGCATCGACAACGCCGCCTGACCGTGCGCGACGGGGGGCATTTCCCCCTTCCCTGCACCGGCCCACGCTCATAAGAGCGGTCGCATGACCCGCGATCCGCTCGACGTGCTGCACGAGACCTTCGGCTTTTCCGCCTTTCGCGGCGTGCAGGAGCAGGTCGTGACGCGCGTGCTGGCGCGGCGGAACACGCTGGCGATCATGCCCACGGGCGCAGGCAAGTCGCTCTGCGATCAGCTGCCCGCCGTCGCGCTCGACGGCTGCTGCGTGGTCATCTCGCCGCTCATCGCGCTGATGCATGACCAGCTGCGCGCCGCGCAGGCGCTGGGCATCCGTGCCGCCAGCCTGACCTCGGTCGATGCAGACTGGCAGCAGACGCAGGACAGGTTCCGCGCAGGCGAACTCGACCTGCTCTATGTCGCGCCCGAGCGCGCCAGTTCCGAAGGATTTCGCAGCCTGCTCGGATGCGCGCCGATCGCTTTGTTTGCCATCGACGAGGCGCATTGCGTGTCCGAATGGGGGCATGACTTCCGCCCCGATTATCGGCTGCTGCGCCCATTGCTCGACAGCTTCCCGGACTGTCCGCGCCTGGCGTTGACCGCCACCGCCGATGCGCACACGCGCGAGGACATTCTCAAGCAACTGGGCATTGCGCCCGAGGGCATGGTCATTGCCGGGTTCGACCGGCCCAATATCCGCTATGCCGTGCACCCGCGCGATGGCCTCACCCGGCAGATCGGTGATCTGGTCGCAAGCAATCCCGGCCCCGGCATTGTCTATGCCCAGACTCGCGCCGGGACGGAAAAGCTAGCCGAGCAGCTTGGCCGCGATGGCCGCAGGCAGGTCCGAGCCTATCATGCCGGAATGCCGCCCGAGGAACGCCGCGCCAATCAGGACGCGTTCATCGCCAGCGAGGACATGGTAATGGTCGCCACGGTGGCGTTCGGCATGGGCATCGACAAGCCCGATGTGCGCTTCGTGGTGCATGCCGGTTTGCCCAAGTCGATCGAGGGCTATTATCAGGAATCGGGCCGCGCAGGCCGCGATGGCGAACCGGCAGAGGCGCATCTTTTCTGGGG
>CAXRCQ010000039.1:0-9431 GCA_964228845.1 Blastomonas sp. | reverse complement strand
CGATGCAGCGCACGGTGTTCTCACCCAGGTGCTGGGCGACTTCGAGCACCAGACGCTGGCCGTTATTCTCGGTTTCCAGCGCGTTCAGAATGGCGGGGATTTCGCCGTCAAAGGTCACGTCGACGACCGCGCCGATGACCTGGCTGATCTTGCCGATATTGTTGGTGGTTGCCATGAGCTGTTTCCTGCTTTCGGACGGTTAGAGGGCTTCGGCGCCCGAGATGATTTCAACGAGTTCGGTGGTGATCGCGGCCTGGCGGCTGCGGTTATATTCGATGGTGAGCCGGTTGATCAGATCACCGGCGTTGCGCGTGGCATTGTCCATCGCGGTCATCGAGGCACCCTGTTCGGACGCGGCATTCTCGAGCAGCGCACCGAAGATCTGCGTCGTGACGTTGCGCGGCAGCAGCTCGGCAAGGATTTCCTCCTCGTCGGGCTCGTATTCGACCGCAGCTTCGCTGGCGACCGCTCCGCCCTCAGGGATCGCGACGGGGATGATCTGCCGACCGACCGGCTCCTGCAGCAGCGCCGAACGGAACTTGCTGTAGAACAGATGGGCGACATCGAACTCGCCCTTTTCGTACATCGCGATCAGCTCGGCCGAAATGGCCTGCGCTTCGGCAAAACCCTGGCTGCGCAGGTTCGTGGTATCGAAATAGCGCACGACCTGCTTGGGATAGTCGCGGATGATCATGCCGCGACCCTTGCGGCCGACGAGATAGAACAGCACGGTCTTGCCTGCTGCTTCCAACTCGCGCGCCTTCAGCTTGGCAGCCTTGACGATATTCGAGTTGAACGCGCCGCACAGGCCGCGATCCGAGGTCGCGACGATCAGCAGATGCACCTGGTCCTTGCCGGTACCGGCCAGCAGCTTCGGGCTCGATTCGCTGATCGTGATCTTCGATGCCAGCGAGGCCATCACGCGCTCAAGCCGCTCGGCATAAGGACGCGCAGCTTCCGCCGCCGCCTGCGCCTTGCGCAGCTTGGCGGATGCCACCATCTGCTTGGCCTTGGTGATCTTCTGGGTCGACTTGACCGAGGCGATCCGGCCCTTGAGTTCTTTCAGACTGGCCATGGTGTCCTAACTTCAAACCCTGTTTGGTCCCCCGCGAAGGCGGGGGCCCATCTTCTGCCGTGTCATCCCGCACAAGCGGCGGGAGATGGGCCCCTGCCTGCGCAGGGGACCCAGCAGCATCAAGCAAATGTCTTCGCGAACGCGTCCAGCGCAGCCTTGAGGCTGGCCTTGGCATCGTCGCCCAGATCCTTGGTCTGACGGATCGTGGCGAGCAGGTCGGCATGGTCCGAACGCAGGAAGCTCAGCATCGCGGCTTCATATTCGTTCACGCGGTTGACCGGAATGCCATCGAGATAGCCGTTGGTGCCGGCGAAGATCGAGGCGGTCTGTTCTTCGAACGGAAGCGGGCTGAACTGCGGCTGCTTGAGCAGCTCGGTCAGGCGCTGGCCGCGGTTGAGCAGCTTCTGGGTCGAGGCGTCGAGGTCCGAACCGAACTGCGCGAACGCCGCCATTTCGCGATACTGCGCGAGCTCGAGCTTGATCGAGCCCGACACCTTCTTCCTCGCCTTGGTCTGTGCCGCCGATCCCACGCGCGACACCGACAGGCCGACGTTGATCGCCGGACGGATGCCCTGGTAGAACAGGTTGGTTTCAAGGAAGATCTGGCCGTCGGTGATCGAGATCACGTTGGTCGGAATATAGGCCGACACGTCGCCCGCCTGGGTCTCGATGATCGGCAGCGCGGTCAGCGAGCCCGAACCATTGTCCGAGTTCATCTTCGCGGCGCGCTCCAGCAGGCGCGAGTGGAGATAGAACACGTCGCCGGGATAGGCTTCGCGGCCCGGAGGACGACGAAGCAGCAGCGACATCTGGCGATAGGCGACAGCCTGCTTCGACAGATCGTCATAGACGATCAGCGCGTGCATGCCGTTGTCGCGGAAGAATTCGCCCATGGTGCAGCCGGTGTACGGCGCGAGGAACTGCAGCGGAGCCGGTTCCGAAGCGGTCGCGGCGACGACGATGGTATATTCCATCGCGCCCGATTCCTCGAGCTGACGCACGATCTGCGCGACGGTCGAACGCTTCTGGCCGACGGCGACATAGATGCAATAGAGCTTCTTGCCTTCGTCATCGCCCGCATTGGCAGCCTTCTGGTTGATGAAGGTGTCGATCGCGACGGCGGTCTTGCCGGTCTGACGGTCGCCGATGATCAGCTCGCGCTGGCCACGGCCGACGGGAACGAGCGCGTCGATCTCCTTGAGGCCGGTCTGCACGGGCTCGTGCACCGAGGTGCGCGGGATGATGCCCGGCGCCTTGGTTTCGACGCGCATGCGCTTGTCGGCGACGATCGGGCCCTTGCCGTCGATCGGATTGCCCAGGCCATCGACGACGCGGCCGAGCAGGCCCTTGCCGACAGGAACGTCCACGATGGTGCCGGTGCGCTTGACGACATCGCCTTCCTTGATCTCGGCGTCCGAGCCGAAGATCACGACGCCGACATTGTCGGCTTCGAGGTTGAGCGCCATGCCCTGCACGCCGTTCGAGAACTCGACCATTTCACCGGCCTGAACGTTGTCGAGGCCGTGGATGCGCGCGATGCCGTCGCCGACGCTCAGCACGCTGCCCACTTCGGACACTTGCGCATCCGTGCCAAAATTGGCGATCTGATCCTTGATAACCTTGGAGATTTCTGCGGCACGAATGTCCATGAGAATGTTAGCCTTTCATCGCTTGGCTGAGCGTGTTGAGACGGGTCTTGATGCTGGAATCGATCATCTGGCTGCCCATGCGGACAATCAGGCCGCCCAGGATGGACGGATCGACCTTCGCGGTGATCTTGATGCTGCGACCGGCGCGGTCCTTCAGCTGCTTGCGGATTTCATCGAGCTGCGCTTCGGACAGCGGGAAGGCCGAAGTGACTTCGGCGGTGACTTCGCCGCGATGGGCGGCGACGAGCTGGTCGAAGGCGGCGAGGATCGACGAGAGCTGACCAAGGCGACGGTTGGTCGCCAGAACGCCGAGCAGGTTGCCGGTCATCTTGTCGAGCTTGAGCGTTTCGGCCAGCGACGCGACGATCTTCTCGGCAGCGGCGCGGCTGATCGTCTGGCTCCTGGTCAGCGCGGCGAAATCTTCCGACTCGTTCAGCGCGGCGCGCAGCGTTGCGACGCTGGTTTCGACTTCGGCAAGCTGCTTCTCGTCGCGCGCGAGCGAAAAGAGCGCCGAGGCGTAACGCCCTGCCAGACTGGCCTGTATCCCGCCGGAAATGTCCACGCGAATGCTTTCCCTTGCCGTTATGATAGTGCGTCAGGCGGATGCGGAAAGGCCAAGCCCTCCCTCACCTGTCGGCGCGGCGGTTAGCACTCATATTGCTGCATTGCAAGACGCCGGGCAAACATCGCTGTCGTGCCGCGCGGCCCCGCAAAAATCAGCGATTTCTTACGCTCTGGTCAACGCGCCGTTTACCAAATTTTCGCTGCTCGCGGCCAAAAAAGGGGGGAGGGCAAAGTTCGCCCGCAGCCATTCATGGAATCGCCTCGCCAATGCGAAAGATCAGAGATTTCCGCGCCAACCAGCTAAAGGCGTTCGCCAGCATGGGCGTGGAGGCCAAGGTGCGCTTCAGCCTGACGGCGATGCTTGCCATGCTGGCGTTGCTGGCGCTAGCCGCGATCGGGGTGGTGGGCATCACGCAATATACGACCAGGCATCTGGTATCATCGCGTATCCAGCCTACCGTGCAGATCCAGATGCTGGTGGATGGATATCGCGAGAGCATGCGGCTTGCGACCAAGGTGCGCTGGGACCTGATCTCCGGACCGGAAGCTCTGGACGAACTCGAAACGCGCGAGCGCGCAATCCGGCAGGCCTGGACAAGGATAGAGAACGGAGCCTTCGGTGAGGAATTTCCCAGGCGGATGACCTTGCTGCATCGCGCCAGGGTCTCGGCAGACGGAGCGATAGATGATCTGCGAAGCCAGATACGGCAGTTCAACCGGACCGGCCGAAGGGTCGATCCGCCTGTCGCACTGCACAGGCAGATCGATCCACTGCTGATCCAGAGCGAGGCGGCCGCTGGCGAAATGCGGGATCTTGCCCGCACGACACTGGTGTGGCTGAACATCATCCAGATTGCCGCGCTGATCTTCTGTTCGCTGCTGATGCTCGCCGCCGGGCTGTTCGTGCGCTGGTGCATTGGCTATGCCACGCGCGATTTTCTGGTACCTCTGATCGCGCTCGCCCAATATGCCATGCCCGAGCGGCGCAACAGCGTCAAAGCCCAGGACCTCGGTCTGCGCCGTCGAGATGAGATCGGAGCGATAGCCCGGGCCATTCACCGGTCGCATGCCAAGGCCGAACGGGCGGTCCGAGCGGAGCAGGATCGACGCCGCGCCGAGCTGGAGCTGCAGCGCGAACAGCTGCAATGGCAGGAAGAGCGTCACCGCCGCGCCGTGACCATCGATGGCCTGTTTGCGAGCTACGAAGCCAAGCTGTCACAACTGTCCGAGCGATTGACCCAGGCGGCGATCGGCATGCGAGAAGGCGCGCAGGACATGCAGCGCAATGCGGCCCAGCATCAGAAGTTCAGCCTGAGCTTTGCAGAACGGGCCACGCGCGCGACCGAGTCCATGAAGGTCATCGATCGCCATGGCCGCCGCCTGCGTGAAACCGGCAGCGGCGTTCGCGAGCTGGTCGCCGACAGTTCGCGCAACATCTACGATGCGCATAATGCCAGCCGGTTGAGTCGCGAGACCACCGACCAGTTGCAGGAAGTGGCGGGAGAGATTTCCAGCATTCTGGCCATGATCACGCATATCGCGAAGCAGACCAATCTGCTTGCGCTCAACGCCACGATCGAGGCAGCGCGTGCGGGCGAGGCGGGACGCGGCTTTGCGGTGGTGGCACAGGAAGTGAAGAATCTCGCCAGCCAGACGCAGAATGCCGCCGCATCGGTCGAGCAGCGGCTGGGCTGCATCGCATCCATGACGCAACAGGTCTCCAGCGCGGTGCTGGCGGTTGACGGCCATGTCGACATGATCCGGCACAATGCCGATCGCATAGACGAGGCGGTGAGCGAGCAGCATGATGCGAGTCGCGATATTCTCGATGGTTTGCGCGCACTTCTCGCCAATAGCGATCAGGTCACCGCACAGGTCGCCGAACTGACCGACAAATCGGCCCATGCTCATGTCTCGGCAGAAGCGCTCAGCGCCACCGCCGAGGATGTCGCTCGCCAATCGCAGGAATTGCGGGCGCAAATGCAGCAGCTGGCGATGGCGGTGCGAGCCGCCTGAATGTGAAAGCGGCCTTTGACCGCATGATCCGGGACGCGGGGGTTGCGGCTGTCGTCTAGCCAGGTCACATCGTGACTTGAGGAGATGTGCCTTGCCCCTGGAGAAAATGCCGCCATTGCAGGCCTCGACACTGGACGAGAATGCGGCCTGGGCTGCCGTGCTGCGCCGCGATCGCAGCTTTGATGGGCGCTTCGTGACAGGTGTGCTGACGACCGGCATTTACTGCCGCCCGTCGTGCGCGGCCCGGCATCCTGCGCGCGCCAATGTACGCTTTTTTGCCGATGGTGCCGCAGCCCGGGCCGCTGGCTTGCGCGCGTGCAAGCGCTGCCTGCCCGATGATGTCGCGCGCGACGAGACGGCGGTGCTCGCCGCCATCCGGGCAATCCGCGCGAGCGAGGAGCCGCTGGCGCTCGCCGCGCTCGCGGCTCGATGCGGATATTCGCCCGCGCATTTCCAGCGCGTTTTCACGCGGCATACCGGCCTTTCGCCCAGCGCCTATGCGCGGGCGCTGCGCACCGAGCGGGCGCGCGAGGCGCTGAGCGGCAGCGAGCGGGTGGTGGATGCGATCTACGAAGCGGGGTTCAGCGCACCCTCGCGCTTTTACGATACGATGAAGGGACGGATGGGCATGGAAGTGAGCGTCTGGAAGAAGGGCGGGCAGGGGGTGGTGATCCACTGGAGCCAAGCGGCAACCTCGCTGGGCCGCATGCTCGTTGCCTGGACCGACAAGGGGGTGTGCCGATTGTCGTTCGAGGAAGATGCCGGCGCGCTGGCGAGGCGGTTTCCGGCAGCGGAGTTGCAGCCTGCGGGCGCTGAGGCGGCGCAGTTCGTGGCCGCAATCGTCGCCGGGGTCGAAAGCCCGCGCACCGGTGCCGATATCCCGGTCGACGTGCGCGGTACCGCGTTCCAGGAGGCAGTATGGAAGGCGCTGTCCGACATCCCGCCCGGAGAAACCCGCAGCTATGCGCAGATCGCCGCCAGCATCGGCAAGCCGGCAGCGGTGCGTGCGGTCGGTTCGGCCTGCGGTGCAAACCCGGTCGCGGTGCTGATCCCCTGCCATCGCGCGCTGCGCACCGACGGCACGCTCGGCGGCTATGCCTATGGCCTGGAAATCAAGACCGAACTGCTCAAGCGCGAGGGCGGGTGACCCTCGGCAAGCTCATTTCTCCGGCTTGGCTGCGGGGGCGAGCGTGCAGCTATAGGTGAGGACCTCGTTGGGCTGAGCAGGAAGCGCCTGACGCAGCGCTTTCTGCATGTCCTCCAGCTCGGCCATGCGGTCGGGCTCGGTCGTGCAGCTCTTTGCGGTATAGCGCGCGCGGATCTTGCGGGCGTTGTTCATCGCATCGAGCCCGAGCTGGAAATTTTCGGTGCGGAATTCGCGCGTGTCGGGGCTGAACTGGTTGATCGCCACCAGCTGATCCTCGTTGCGCACGAACACGCGGGTCCATCCGTCTACATCCTGGCCATATTGGGTACGGTCGTTGACGCAGCCGCTCGCGGTCCAGCCGATCTCGACCGGCTCGGGGCTGGATGTGGTGATCTTGCTGCGTTCGGGCCCGATGCGGCACATATAGGTGCCGTCGCGATCGGCGGCGCGCTCGTCCTCGCGGCCAAGCTCCTTCTTGACCATCGCCAGCGCTATGTCCTCGGCCTGGTTGAAGCCGGGGCGCAGCAGGAATATCAGCACGGCGGCAAGCGCAAGCGCCCCCGTGGTGCCGGCGGCGATCTTGCGCCGCTCGATGTCGCCGCGATCGTGCAATACCCAGGTCGCGCCGCCGGCCAGTCCCGCGAGCACCAGGAAAAGCGCGGCAAATGCGATATGGTTTTCGCGCGCGCTGATCACCGCATGCTCGGCATCGCGCAGCGCCCGCTCTTCCAGATCGCGACGCTCCGCGTTCTTGGCCAGTGCCTTGGTGCGTGCCTCTTCAGCGGCCTTGGCAGATCGTTCGCGTTCCTGAGCGGATAGCTCGGCCACCGAACGGCAGGGCGAATCCGCAAGCTGATAGTCGACCTTGGCCGAACGCAGGAACGACAGCAGTTCGCGGTTCGATACGGCAAAGCCATATTCGGCATCATTGCCGTCCGATAGCGAACCGAAGCTATTCACCCCTACCGCGCGGCCGCACGGATCGACCAGCGGCCCGCCGCTATTGCCCTTGGCGAGTGCGGCGGTGTGCAGGATCGTGTCGAAATCGCGGGTGGTGCGCCCGCCCGAAATGGTGCCGGGTGTCTTGACCGGGGCCATCGGCGCGACGGTCTCGCGCGCATCGAGCCCTTGTGCGCGATCGACCGCTGCAGGATAACCGATCGCCATGACCGACGCGCCATCGTCAAGCGGTGTCTGCAGCAGCGCGAGCGCGGGCAGACGGCCCTTTTCCATCTGGATCAGTGCAAGGTCGTTGCGCGGCGAAATCGCCACCAGACGCCCGCCATAAGTGGTGGTACCCTCGGAGGGGATGATGCCGATGCGGATGCTGGCATCCTCGCGCATCGGAGCGACCAGATGGGCGTTGGTGATGATCTTGTCCGGCGCAACGGCAAAGCCGCTGCCATGGCCGACATAGAAGGTCTGTCCATCCTCCTCCGCGACCAGCACCACGCGCACGACCGACCGGCTGGCGGCCTGAATATCGGCGGGATCGGCAGCGAGCGGCGCGGCGGCAAGGGCAGCGCAGGCGGCGAGCAACAGGGCGATGAGACGCATGATGTTCATAGGGCGCAACTCATAGCGCTGCCGTCAGACAAAGCTATAGGGATCGACATCGACCGCGACGCGCACGCCCGGGGCCCAGCGCATCGGCTGCAGCCATTCGCGGATGATCCGCTGCATCTCGACATTGCGCCGGGCATGGACGAGCAGCCGGAAACGATGCCGCCCGCGCAGCAGCGACAGGGGGGCTGGAGCGGGGCCATAGACGGCAAAGCCATCGTGTTCGGGGGCGACCGCACCCGCCTGACGCGCCGCCTCGTGCGCCTCGGCCTGATCTTCGGACGATATGATGATGGCGGCCAGTCTGCCGAAGGGCGGTACGCTGGCATCGCGGCGCGCCTGGGTTTCGGCGGTGTAGAAGGCCTCGCGATCGCCCTGTACCAGCGCGTCGATCACCGGCGCTTCGGGGTGGCGCGTCTGGATGAACACCTCGCCCGGCTTGGCGGCGCGACCCGCGCGGCCCGCGACCTGCGCGATCTGCTGAAAGGTGCGCTCGCCCGCGCGCAGATCGCCGCCCTCCAGTCCGATATCCGCATCGATGACGCCGACCAGCGTCAGCTCGGGGAAGTGATAGCCCTTGGTAACCAGTTGCGTGCCGATGATGACGTCGATCGCCTTTGCCTCGACCTGTGCGACGAACTCGGCGGCCTTTTCGGGTGACCAGATGGTGTCTGAGGTGACGATCGCGCGGCGCGCCTGGGGCATCAGCGCGGCGACCTCGTCGGCAATGCGCTCGACGCCGGGGCCGCAGGCGACCAGGCAATCGGTCTCGCCGCATTCGGGGCAGGCGCTGGGCGAGGGCTCGGCATGGCCGCAATGGTGGCAGGCGAGCCGCCCGGACAGCCGATGATCGACCATCCAGGCGCTGCAATTGGGGCATTTGAACCGGTGCCCGCAATGACGGCACAGCGTCAGCGGGGCATAGCCGCGCCGGTTGAGAAACAGCAGCGATTGCTCGCCGCGCGCAAGCCGTTCCTGCATCGCCTGGAGCAGCGGCGGCGCGATCCATTGTCCGCGCGGCGGAGGGTTCTGCGTCAGGTCGATCAGGCCGATGCGCGGTAGCTGCGCGCCGCCATAGCGATGCGTGAGCGTGAGCGGCTCGTAGCGTCCCGCCTCGGCCATCACCCGGCTTTCGAGCGCAGGCGTGGCGCTGGAGAGCACCACCGGACAGCCCTCGAACCTCCCGCGCATCACCGCGACGTCGCGCGCGTTGTAGCGCACGCCATCCTCCTGCTTGAAGCTCGTCTCGTGCGCCTCGTCGACGATGATCACGCCGAGGTTTGCATAGGGCAGGAACAGCGCGGAACGTGCGCCGACGACGATCTGCGCCTCGCCGGAGATGATCGTGTTCCAGGCGCGCCGCCGCTCGGTCTGCTTGAGACCCGAATGCCATGGCACCGGCGCCGCGCCGAAGCGC
>CAXRCQ010000038.1:0-3055 GCA_964228845.1 Blastomonas sp. | reverse complement strand
GCCGAAGCGCACGCCCTGTGTCACCAGCCTTGCACCCCTGCCGCCCCCCATGGCAGCATCGAGCTGGCTCAGCAGCAGCGGCGGCGAAGTCGTCGCACCGTAAAGGCCAAGCCCGCCAAGCAACGCGGCGGCCACGCCCAGGCCAAGCTTCGTGCCGCGCTTCATGCGATACGGCTCAGCTGACGTAATGCGCGGTGGTCTTGGCTGCGACCTCTTCTGCGGTGACGCCGGGCGCGAGCTCGATCAGCTTGAACGGGCTGTCATGGTCGGGCCGCTGGAACACCGCGAGATCGGTGATGATCATGTCGACCACGTTCTTGCCGGTCAGCGGCAGCGTGCAGGCCGGGATGAACTTGGGGTCGCCGTTCTTGCTGCTATGCTCCATCACGACGATGATCTTCTTGACGCCCGCGACCAGGTCCAGCGCGCCGCCCATGCCCTTGATCATCGTGCCCGGGATCATCCAGTTGGCGATGTCACCATTTTCCGCGACCTCCATCGCGCCGAGCACGGTCAGGTCGATATGCCCGCCGCGGATCATGGCGAAGCTGTCCGACGAGCTGAAATAGCTCGACGAGGCGAGCTCGCTGATCGTCTGCTTGCCCGCGTTGATGAGATCGGCATCCTCGTCGCCCTCGAACGGGAACGGGCCGATGCCGAGCATGCCGTTTTCCGACTGCAGCGTCACCTCGATGCCCTCGGGCACAGGGTTGGCGACCAGCGTCGGAATGCCGATGCCCAGGTTCACATAAAAGCCGTCCTGCAATTCCTTCGCGGCGCGCGCCGCCATCTCGTCACGGGTCCAGGCCATTATTCAGCTCCTTGATTGGGTTGCCAGTGCGTTTCCGGCGGGAAGATGTCATCAAAGCCGCCCCGGATCGACGGGCCGTAGACCGGGTTGGCGAACAGGAACCAGCCCTGGCCCCACAGCCTGTCATAGGGCGCAGCCATGGCGAGCGCGCGGCGCTGCAGCGGGGGCAGTTCGGGCTTGTTGAAGGCGTTGCGGAAATCGCCGAGCTGGTCGCCTGCCATCGCGATGACGCACCAACGCGTGGCGATGGTCGCGCGGCGCTGGTCCTTGCTCGACCCCGTGGCATCGTCGCCCATCAGGAACAGGGTGTCGCCATGCTTGAACGTGCCGAGCCCGGCGGCGGCGAGCGTCTGTTCGCTGCCTGCGGCGTTGGCGGAAGAACGGTTGGTGTTGGCGATCGGGGTGATGCCTGCAGCACGCAGCGCCTGCATCGCCTCGACCGCGCCTGGCATCGCGACGGCCTTGCCCGTGCCCGTCTTTTCCCATTGGTCCCAGGTCTTGGCGTCGAATTCCTTGCCGGTCATGGCGAACCAGCGCATCGGGCCGATATTCCAGATCAGCGTCTCATCGGCATCGAACACGGCGGCGAGCGGCTTGTTGCCGCAGGCGAACGGCTTGCCGGTTGCTTCGTCGATGATGACGCTGTCGGCGGGCCGCGCCTTGGCCTTCGCGAGCGCATAGGCGGTGAGCGCGCCATAGGTCTGGCGCACGGCGATCGCGCCTTCGGCCGAACCATAGAGCCATTGCTGGCCCATCGGCACCGGCGGGGCCGTCACGGTCTGCGCCGGAGCAGCGGGTGTTGGAGGCGTGGCGGGCGCTTCGACGACCGTCGTGGTGCAGGCGGATAGGGCGAGCGCGGCGACCACTCCCACCCCGGCCTGCGGCCACCCCTCCCGCCAGCGGGAGGGGAGAGGCTTTGCGCTGATCACGCCGCGGCCCGTTCGCGGACGGTGCGGAATTCGATCTTCTTGTCGTACGGCGCGCCGCAGATCAGGCGCTTCACATAGATGCCGGGCAGATGGATCGCATCGGGATCGAGGCTGCCGGTCTCGACGATTTCCTCGACCTCGGCAACGCAGATCCTGCCTGCGGTCGCCATCGGCTGGTTGAAGTTGCGCGCGGTCTTGCGGAAGATGAGGTTGCCCGACCTGTCGGCCTTCCATCCCTTGATGATGCACAGATCCGCATAGATGCCGCGTTCCAGAATATAGGTCTGGCCGTCGAACTCCTTGTGCTCCTTGCCCTCGGCGACCTGGGTGCCCACGCCGGTCTTGGTATAGAAGCCCGGAATGCCTGCACCGCCAGCGCGGCAGCGTTCGGCGAGCGTGCCCTGGGGGCAGAATTCCACCTCGAGCTCGCCGGCCAGATACTGCCGCTCGAACTCCTTGTTCTCGCCGACATAGCTTGAGATCATCTTCTTCACCTGGCGCGTGCGCAGCAGCTTGCCGAGCCCCTCGCCGTCGATCCCGGCATTGTTCGAGGCAATGGTGAGGTCCTTGGTGCCCGCGTCGCGGATCGCGTCGATCAGGCGTTCGGGAATGCCGCACAGGCCGAACCCGCCCGCGCAGATATGCATCCCGTCAAACAGAAGTCCCTCCAGAGCGGATGCGGCGTCGGGATAGATTTTCTGCATGACGGATGTCTCCCAGTCAAAAGGGTCTTGGATCGGCAACCGGACGGCCACCATGGATGATTCGAGCGTCCCGTTTCCGCCTAGCGCCCCGCCCCGGCTTTTTCCAGCACCGCTTGATTTGAATCAATGCACCTGGGTCGGCTTCCGACGCAATTTGGTTACACCAAAAGAGGAGAGCGTGTGATGAAATCCATTCTGGTTTACGCCGATGGCGGCAAGGCCTTCGAATCCCGCTTGCAGGTGGCGCTCGATCTTGCCCGCGCGCAGAACGGGCATATCACCTTCCTGCAGGCCACTCCGCTGTCCGGCTTCATTGTCATGGACCCGATGGGCGGCAGCTATGTGCCTGCAGGAATGCTCGAGCAGTTGCGTGCCGACGAGGACAAGGTGCGCGCGATCGTCGAGGCGCAGATGGGCATCGAGGGCCTGCCCTGGGACTGGACTGCCTATGACGGCGATGTCACCCAGGCGGTGATCAGCGCCTCGCGCCTTGCCGATGTCATCGTGCTTTCGCTCGACAATGCCGAGCGCAACGTCCGCCCGCATCCGCTGCTGTCGATCGCCGATGTTGCGGTCGAAACGCGTTGCCCGGTGCTGGCAGTGCCGACGAC
>CAXRCQ010000037.1:0-2400 GCA_964228845.1 Blastomonas sp. | reverse complement strand
TCTCCGGGATCGACATCGGTCACAAGGGACGGATGGTCATGGAACCGGGATCCTATGAGCCTGCTGCTTTCCGCGTCCACGACACGCTGGTTTCGCGTGGATTTCACGGTCGCAAGACTGGCGCTGGTTTTTATCTCTATTGTGACGGGAAGGTCGAGGGCGACAACCCCGAAGTGGCAGACATCGTGGCGGCGGCGCGCGAGAATTTTGGCGTCGAAGCTCGAAACATCGATACCCACGAAATCGTGGAGCGGTGCATCTTTGCGGCTGCCGCCGAAGGACTGCAGATCGTGAAAGAAGGGATCGCGGCGCGGCCAGGCGACGTCGATGTGGTTTTCGTGAACGGCTATGGCTTCCCTCGCCACCGCGGAGGACCGATCTTCCATCTGAACCAGGCCGGCGATGTCGGTGTCGCGGCGCTTCGTGGCTATGCGCAAGGCCCCTTCGGCCGCTGGTGGCCATCTGCCGATCCGCATGACAGCAACGTCGAGATGCACCCTCGAGGCCAATCAACACAAGATGCCGCTTAAGGAGAGACGACATGGCAACGGCGCAATCCTACGTAACCCCGCTCAGCGCGGTCTCCACTTTCATCGGGCATGATCACGGGCTCTTCATCGATGGCGACTGGCGCGCTGCGAAGGGTACCGAACGACTTGACGTCTTCGATCCCTCGACCGGAGAACCCATCGCGAGCGTCGCCAATGCGTCGCCCGACGATGTCGATCATGCCGTGCGCGCTGCCCACAAGGCGTTCGAGAGCGGCGTCTGGAGCGGCATTGCCCCCGCCGAGAGGGAACGCCTGCTCCTCAAGTTTGCCGATCTGGTCGAAGCCAATGCGGAGGAACTGGCGCAGATCGAAACGCTCAACCAGGGCAAGTCGATCAACATCTCGCGTTTCGTCGATGTCGGTGGCGCACCGGCTTACATGCGTTACGTCGCTGGCCTCACGACGAAGATCACCGGGGAAACGTTCGACGTCTCGATCGGCGCGATTCCAGGTGCACGTTTCACGGCCTCGACGCGCCGCGAACCTATCGGCGTCGTGGGCGCGATCGCACCGTGGAACTTCCCGATGATGATCGGGCTGTGGAAAATCATGCCGGCGCTTGCAGCTGGCTGCACCGTCGTCCTTAAGCCATCGGAAGTCACGCCGCTTACGAGCTTGCGGCTTGCGAGTCTGGCGAAGGAGGCGGGGCTTCCCGCGGGTGTTCTCAACGTGATCACCGGTGACGGCAAGGCAGGCAAAGCGCTGGTCGATCATCCGCTCGTGGCGAAGATCACGTTCACCGGTTCGACCGCAACCGGCAAGGCGATCGCGCGATCTGCATCGGACCGGCTTTTGCGCACCTCGCTCGAACTTGGCGGCAAGAACCCCGCCATCTTCCTTGCCGACGCGCCCATCGAACAGGCGGTCCAGGGTGCAATCCTCGGCGGCTTTTTCAACAACGGTCAGGTCTGCGCGGCCTCCTCGCGGCTCTATGTCGCGCGCGCCATCTATGATCCCTTCATCAAGGCTCTTGCCCACGCGGTCGATGGTATGACCATGGGCCCAGGGCTGGACACGGCCGCGCAGATCAATCCCGT
Source organism: Blastomonas sp. (assembly GCA_964228845.1). GTDB lineage: Bacteria > Pseudomonadota > Alphaproteobacteria > Sphingomonadales > Sphingomonadaceae > Blastomonas. The sequence continues at coordinate 813 of CAXRCQ010000037.1, read as the reverse complement.
GGTTTCATTACAGCACCGCGCGAATATTCTGGACCATATAGCGCGCGCGCGTCAGGATGGCGCCCAGATTGTCGCGGGAGGTGAAAGTCCCGACCGCGCTGGCTACTATGTCCGGCCGACCGTTGTAGTCGGCGCGGGAGCGCAGCTTGCCATATCCCGGCAGGAGGTCTTCGGGCCGCTGGTCACCGTCACCCCCTTCGACGATGAGGACGAAGCGATCAACCTTGCCAATGATACCGAAATGGGCCTGACGGCCTCGTTGTGGACTAACGATCTCAAGAAAACGATGGACCACGTACCCCGGATCAAGGCCGGCACGGTCTGGGTCAATTGCCACAACTTGATCGATCCCAATATGCCGTTTGGAGGCTACAAGGAATCCGGGATCGGCCGCGACTTCGGCATCCATTCGCTGGACGGCTATAGCGAGGTAAAGTCCGTGTGCATCGCGCACTAAGCATCAGCGGTCGGCTTGACCGCCGTTGGTCTCGGTCCCCCTAGCTACGGACGGAAAGGATCGACGGACCGGAGCGCGGTCGCGGGGCTGGCTCGCGACCGCGGTGGCAATGTGGTCGATGAAACTGCGTGCACGTCGCGACAGGAAGCGGGTCTGCGGATAGATCACCGTTACCGTTATCGGGGGCAGATAATAATCCGGCAGGAGACGCCTGATCTTCTTGTCGCGGACGTCATCGTCGATCAGCCAGGATGGTACAATGGCTATCCCGTCGCCCGCCACCGCAGCCTGATAGGCGGCCTCGTCACTGTTGGTACACAGACGACCCGATAGTTGCACGACCTGTCGGCCATTTT
>CAXRCQ010000036.1:0-18604 GCA_964228845.1 Blastomonas sp. | reverse complement strand
TCGGGACAAACGGAACCTTGAGACAAAACCCAAGACCCTGGTCGTCGCAGGCGGAGTCGCGGCGAACGGTGCGATCCGTGCCGCACTCGAGGGGTTGGCGGCGCGGCATGACATGGGCTTTGTCGCCCCGCCTTTATGGCTCTGCACCGACAATGCCGCGATGATCGGCTGGGCAGGCGCGGAGCGGTTCGCGCTGGGGCTGACCGATCCGCTCGACATGCCTGCGCGCCCGCGCTGGCCGCTCGATCCGGCGGCAGAGGCGGCGCGCGGGGCGGGGGTGAAGGCATGAGCAGGCAGCCGCTCGGCGTGATCGGCGGCGGTGCCTGGGGCACCGCGCTGGCGCAGATGCTGGCGAGCGACGGCCGCGACGTGCGGCTCTGGGCGTTCGAGCCGCACGTGGTCGACGAGATCAACGCACGGCACAGAAATACGCCCTATCTGGCCGGGATAGACCTGAATTCGAGCATCCGTGCGACGACCGATCTTGCCAAACTGGCCGATCTCCCGCTGCTGCTCGTGGTCACGCCTGCGCAGCATATGCGCCGCGTGCTCGCAGGGCTGCCGCAGGGCGAGGGCGATCTGGTGCTGTGCTGCAAGGGCATAGAGGAAGCGACCGGCGAACTGATGGTCGATGCCGCGCGCGCCGCCGCGCCCGGTCGGCCGCTCGCCGTGCTTTCCGGCCCGACCTTCGCGCATGAGGTGGCAAGGGGGCAGCCGACCGCTGTCACGCTGGCATGCGAAAGCGAAGCGCAATGGGACCGGATCGCGCCGATGGTCTGGCGCCCGGCTTTCCGCCCCTATTTCAGCACCGACATCATCGGCGCGGAAATCGGCGGGGCGGTCAAGAACGTGCTCGCCATTGCCTGCGGGGTGGTCGAGGGGCTGGGCCTCGGCCAGAATGCCCGCGCTGCGCTGATTGCGCGCGGCTTTGCCGAGATGACGCGCTTCGGCCTCGCCTGCGGGGCGCAGGCAGAAACGCTCTCCGGGCTCTCGGGCCTGGGCGATCTGGTGCTAACCTGTTCCTCGGTCAGCTCGCGCAACTTCTCGCTCGGCAAGGCGCTCGGCGAAGGGCGCAGGGCGGCAGACGTGCTCGCCGACCGCGCCACCGTGGCCGAAGGCGCGTTCACCGCACCGGTGCTGCAGCGCGTGGCGCAGGCGCGCGGTGTCGCGATGCCGATCGTCGATACCGTCTGCGCGCTGCTGGCTGGCGAGGTTGCGGCGGGCGATGCCGTCGCCGCGCTGCTCGCCCGCCCGCTCACTGCCGAGTGAACCTTACGGGGTCACCACCGCAAAGGCCGGGTCGAACGGCGGGTGCAGCATCAGCCAGCGCAGGAACAGCCCCGAATCGCCCTCGATCTTCATCGCGCCCGATTGCATCAGCGTCGGGAAATCGGTCTCGCCGATCACGATGCCGTCGAAATCCTTGCGGTTGAGCGTCACCGTCGCATTGGCATCGGGCAGCGTCGTCCCGTAGCGCGGGATCTCGACATCGCCATTGACCATGATCCCCAGCGTTTCCTTCGTATCGGGCAGGATGAAATTGATGCGCGCGCGCATATTGCCTGCGCGCTCGGCGGCAAAGCGGGTGGCGAGCGCGTCGAAGAACTCGGCGGTGGGGATGGCGCTGATGAAGCTGCGGCTCTGCGTGCTCGCTCCCTTGCGCGGCAATTCGGTCCCGCGCAGGGTGGCGGCACCGGCGAGATAGTAATTGCGCCAGATGCCCGATTCGGCAGCAAAGCCGAGCGCCTCGTAACTGTCCGCGAGCGCGGCCTTCGCAGCAGCATTGGCCGGTTCGGCAAAGACGAGATGGTTCAACAGCTCGGCGGCCCAGCGATGGTTGCCCTCGCCTTGCGCCTTCCTCCCCGCTTCGAGCAGCTTGTCCGCTCCGCCCGCCAGCGCGACATAACCCTTGCCGGCGGCCACGGGGGGCAGCGGGTTGAAATTCGCGGGAACCCCGTCCCACCAGCCATAATAGCGCTGATAGGTCGCCTTCATATTGTGGTTGATCGTGCCGTAATAGCCGCGCGCGCCATAAGCCGCCTGCTGCGCCGCCGGTTCGGCAATGCCATCGGCCAGCTCGTGCAGCGTCATCCCGGCATTGGCGCGCGCGAGCGTGCGGTCATGGACATAGCGATAGGCATCGCGCTGGTTTTCGAGATAGCGCGCTACCCGCGCCTGGCCCCAGGTCGGCCAGTTGTGCGAGGCGATCTGGATTTCCGCCTCTCCGCCCCATTTGACAAGCGCCTTGTCGATGATCTTCGACCAGCGCAGCGCATCGCGCACCTGCGCCCCGCGCAGCGTCAGGATGTTGTGCAGCGTCTTGACCGAAACCTCGGTGGTGTGCAGCACCTTGAAGTCGGGCAGATAGAACAGGAATTCGGCCGGAGCCTCGGTGCCTGCCGCATCCATGAAGTCGAAGCGCACCCCGTCGATCACCTTCAGGCCGCCCTCGGGTCCGATCAGCATGTTGGGGGCAAGATAGCCGGTGGTGCCGATCGAAAGCCCGGTGCCCAGGCCATTGTCGACCCGTCCTTGCGCCCCCGGCGCGAGCGCGGTGCCGAACATATAGGCGCTGCGGCGGGTCATCGCGTTGCCCGCGAGCACATTCTCGCTCACCGCCTCTTCGGCAAAGCCGTGCGGCGCGACGACCGGCACCTTGCGCTTGTTCACCTCGTCGGCGGTGATGATGCCGCCCACCCCGCCGAAATGGTCGGCATGGCTGTGGCTGAACAGCACGGCGGAAATCGGGCGCTTGCCGATCCTGCTCTCGGCCATTTGCATCGCGGCGGCGGCGGCCTCTTCGGTGAGCAGCGGATCGACCACGATCCAGCCGGTCTTGCCCGCGATGATCGTCATCACCGCAATGTCATAGCCGCGCAACTGCCAGACCTTGCCGGGGACGATCTCGAACAGGCCGTGGATATGGTTCAGCCGCGCCTGCCGCCAGAGCGAGGGATGGACCGTTGCCGGGGCAGTCTCGGCCTTGAGGAAATCGAAGGCGGAGGCGTCCCACACGGTCTTGCCATCGGCGGTCCGGATCACGCCGCCGGGGATTTCGGCGATCTTGCCGCGCGTGGCATCGGCCATGTCGCTGCCGTCATCGGTCGGAAGCCGCGCCAGCACCGCCGCACGCTCGGCATCGGTCAGCTGCGCCTGCGCGCTCACGCCGCTCATCAGCGCGATCGCCATCGCGCCGGATTGCAATAGCCGTTTCATCTGCACCCTCCTCATGTCATCGCCTTGCCGGACGATTTATTGGCAGTCATGCTGCCATATTGTCTCCGGCGTGTCAGCCCTTGATTGCTGGTCCGTGCAAATCCCCCCAATCGGGGTGTGGCGATGGCAAGGAGCGGCTTAAGCCTGTCTTCAACGAAGCATCCTCTTTTCATTGCAGGCCACCGAACATTCAGCAAACCGCGACCCTGCTGGTCGGTGACAGGTAATGAAAAGGCGATCCCGGCGGGCTTGGCGTCCGTCGGGATCGTCGCTTCGGCACAGGGGGGACAGGATGACACTCGACCGCCGCAGCTTTCTCGTCGCCTCGGCCAGCGCCGCCGCCTTTGCCGCGCTGCCCGTCCCTGCGCTCGCCGCGAAGGCGGCCAAGTCGCCGGTCGCGGTGAAGAACCCGGCGGCGCTCGCCGGCATGCGCCAGGCGGTGATCGGATCATTCGCGGTCGGTTTTCTCACCGAACGGATCGACCGCGCCAAGGCGGGCGGCGGGCTGATGGGCGGCGGGTTCGGCGGCAAGTCGACCGCGCGCAGCCATCTGGCGGGCCTTGCCGATGCCGATTTCCGCGACGCGACCGAGGCGGCCTATGCCGCGCTGACCGACCGGTTGACCGCGCTGGGCGTCACGCTCGCCGATCGCCAGGGGCTGGTTGCGGCCTATGGCAGCAAGGTCAAGCCCTTGCCCAATGGCGAGGAACGCACGCTGATCACCGGGCGCGACGACAAGGCCAGGGCGCGGCTGTTCAGCCCCGCGAGCCTCGGCGATCCGGTGGTGCTGCAGGAATGGCTGGGCACCATGACCGGCGGCGGCTTCGACTTCGCCTTCAACATGAGCGTGGTCAACGCCAGCATGAACGCAAAGACCTATGCCAAATCCTCGGGGCTGCCGGTGATCAATGCTCTGCTGCTCGTCGATTTCGCCGATGCCGACAGCTATGGCGGCTGGTTCACGAGCAGCTCGTCGGTCAAGGTCAAGTCGAGCCTCGCCGCCTTTCCCGATGCAAGCCAGCTCACCGTGTTTGCGCCGGGCGGCAAGATCGGGTCGGTCGTGCTCAAGGAACCGGTGGCTATGGGCGGGGAATTCGGCACATTCGACGACACCACCGGCGGCACCGCAAAGACGGTCGAGACGGTCGCCAATGTCATCGGCTTTCTCGGTGGGGTGGGCACCAACAAGTCGCGCAAGTACACCATGACCGCCGATCCGGCGCGCTGGCGCGAGGGCGTTGCCGGGGTCTCGCACGAGGCGTTCGCCAGGCTGACCGCGAGCCTTTCCGCTGGATAGCGGCCCGATAACCGGTTGACTTGGGGGGCCGCCAACGCTCTTACGGCGGCATGATCGAACTATACCTTATCCCCATCTTGCTGGGAATCGTCGAAGGTCTGACCGAGTTCCTGCCGGTCTCTTCCACCGGACATCTCATCCTTGCGACCGAATTGCTCGGCTTCGATGCCCAGGCCTGGGCGGTGTTCAACATCGCGATCCAGCCCGGCGCGATCCTCGCGATCGTCGTGCTCTACTGGCGCACCTTCATGGACGTGCTCGCCGGGCTGATGCGCTGGGAGCCGTCGGCGGTGGCGTTCACGCGCAACCTGCTGATCGCCTTTTTTCCCGCCGTCATTCTGGGCCTGGCGTTCGGCGACCAGATCGACAAGCTGCTCGAGAACGCGGTGGTCGTCGCCTGGGCGCTGATCATCGGCGGGGTGGCGATCCTGGTGGTCGAGAAGCTCGCGAAGACCAGCGATGCCGGCGGTGTTTCAGGCGTGCCGTTCAGGACAGCGATCGGCATCGGGCTGGTCCAGTGCATCGCGATGATCCCCGGGGTCAGCCGCTCGGGTGCCACGATCCTGGGGGCGATGGCGATGGGCGTGGATCGCAAGACCGCAGCCGAGTTCAGCTTCTTCCTTGCGCTGCCGACGCTGACCGGCGCGACGGTGCTGCAATTGTACAAGAACCGCGAGGCGCTGACCCCCGATGATTTCGGCGCGATCGCCATCGGCTTCGTCGTCTCGTTCGTGGTCGCGCTGGTCGTGGTCAAGGCGTTTCTCAAGATCATCACGCGCTACGGCTTCGTGCCCTTTGCCTGGTATCGCATCATCGCGGGTGCCGCCGCTCTGGCCTGGCTGGCAAATCGATAGGACCGGATCGGAACTTTCATCTGGCAGATTTTGTCCCAAGCTGCGACGAAATGATCCGGCCAGCAGATCAATAGTCAATATTGCTGACCTATTGATGTAAAAGTGCGTGACTCTGCGCTCCTGATCGCCTAAAGCTGCGTCAGTTGCGGCGCGCGCAATTTTTCGCGCGCCTATCGATTGCGCAAATGAAGGCAGGGGCATGGCTGACCAGCACGAACAGAATGTGGCAACCGCAGCGGCGCTGGCAGCGGAAAAGCTGGCAATGCTGCAATTCGTCGATCGCGGTCAGGCCTATCCGCCCAAGCGCAGCGCCGAGGATCGCGCCGACGATTTCGAGGAAATCTCCGACAAGTTCGACGGTAGCGCCGCGCAGGCACAATCGGCGCGCTGCTCGCAATGCGGCGTTCCCTATTGCTCGACCCATTGCCCGCTGCACAACCATATCCCCGACTGGCTGCGCCTGACCGCCGAAGGGCGGCTGCGCGAAGCGTACGAGATGTCGAACCTCACCTCGACCATGCCCGAGATCTGCGGCCGCATCTGCCCGCAGGATCGCCTCTGCGAAGGCAATTGCGTGATCGAGTTTTCCGGCCATGGCGCGGTCACTATCGGCTCGGTGGAAAAGTACATCACCGATACCGCCTGGGAGCAGGGCTGGGTCGAGCCGGTGCTGATCGGCAAGTCGCGGGGCCAGTCGGTCGGCATCATCGGCGCGGGGCCTGCGGGGCTGACCGCCGCCGAATATCTGCGCATGGGCGGCTATGACGTGCACGTCTATGACCGGCACGATCGCGCGGGCGGGCTGCTGACCTATGGCATTCCCGGCTTCAAGCTCGAAAAGGATGTGGTCATGCGCCGCGTCGCACGGCTCGAGCAAGCGGGCATCGTCTTCCATTGCGGGTTCGAGGTCGGCCGCGACGCGAGCATGGACGATCTGCGGGAGAAGCACGACGCGGTACTGATCGCCACGGGCGTCTACAAGGCGCGCGACATCAAGGTGCCGGGCATCGGTGCCGATGGCGTCGTCCCCGCGCTCGATTATCTCATCGCCTCGAACCGCAAGGGCTTTGGCGATGACGTGCCCGATTTCGACAGCGGTGCGCTGAGCGCCGAGGGCAAGAATGTCGTCGTCATCGGCGGCGGCGATACCGCGATGGATTGCGTACGCACCGCCGTCCGCCAGGGCGCGGCCTCGGTCAAGTGCCTCTACCGCCGCGACCGGATCAACATGCCCGGATCGCAGCGCGAGGTCCTGAACGCCGAGGAAGAGGGCGTCGAGTTCGTCTGGCTCTCGGGACCCGTGGCGGTCGAAGGCACGCCGCACGCGACCGCTGTGCGCGCCAGCCGCATGCGCCTAGGCGCGCCCGACGCCTCGGGCCGCAGCGCGCCCGAGCCCGATCCCGACAGCGATTTCTCGGTTGCTGCCGATCTCGTCATCAAGGCTCTGGGCTTCGATCCGGAAGACCTGCCGACAGCGTTCGGCTGCGCGGAGCTTTCGGTCCAGCGCTGGGGTACGCTGCGTGTCGATCACAAGACGATGATGACCAGCCTCGACGGAGTGTTTGCCGCTGGCGACATCGTGCGCGGCGCGTCGCTGGTGGTCTGGGCGATCCGCGACGGTCGCGACGTCGCCGAGCATATGCACCGATATCTCAAGGCCAAGGCGCGTGCCGGGGCCGAAAAGGTCGCCGCCTGACAGGCGGGCGCACCGTCCATCATTCCAGCGGGTCGCACATCCGGGGAACAACCCATGCCGAAACACATCCTGTCTGCGATTGCCTGTGCCGCCACCCTTGTGATCGGTGGCGTATCGGTGAGCGCACCGGTACGCGCCCAGCCCGCTGCTAGCGATCCCGCCTTCGTGCAACTGGCGGATATCCTCAGCGGATCGACCAATTCGGGTCTCTTGCGCGGGATCGCCGTGAATTTCGTCAAGGATTTCGTCGATGGCCATTTTGCCGAACGGCCCGATGCCAAGGTGACCTGGGGCCAGCCGGATACCGAGCGCGCCGTCGCGCTCTATTATGCTCCGGTCGCGCGAGAAATCGACCGCCGGGTGATCGGCAGGTTTGCCGCGTCGTTTCCGGCAGCGGATGCCGCGATGCTGGTCACGGCGCTGGCGACGCCCGAAGCGCGAAGGGCCATGGACTGTGCGCTGCGCGTCCCGGCGGCACAGCGCAATCAGGCCGCCTGGCTACGCTGCGAGAAGGCGCAGGCCGTCACCTTCACTGCGGCCGAGCGTGAAGCGCTGGACCGCGCCCAGATCGCTTATAGCGCGGCGGTGGCGATCCCGGCGGTCAACGGGGCAGTCGGCGGCACCGTCTGCCAGGCGCTCGCCAGGTTCGGCCAGCATATGTCGGTCGACGGCACCACCTACACGTTCGGCGCGAGCTTCGCCCTGACCGGATCCGAGGAGCCCCGGCGCTGCGACGTGCTCAAGGCCCGATGGTCGGCGCTGATCGGCTATGACCAGCTGGCAGCGCTGGAAGACAAGATAGTGTTCGAGAAGAAAGACGACTGACGATGACCCATCTCCCCACGCCCGAGCACGAACGCCTTGCCCGCGAGGGCATGTACCGGCCCGACTATGAATCCGACGCCTGCGGTGTCGGCCTGGTCGCCGCGACCGATGGCAAGCCCTCGCGCCGCGTCGTCGAGAGCGCCATCGATGCGCTCAAGGCGGTGTGGCATCGTGGTGCGGTCGATGCCGACGGCATGACCGGCGACGGCGCGGGTATTCATGTCGATCTGCCGGTGCGCTTCTTCGACGATGCGATTGCGGACAGCGGTCACAAGGTGCTGCCCAACAAGCTCGCGGTCGGCATGGTCTTCCTGCCGCGCACCGACCTTCAGGCGCAGGAAACCTGCCGGACGATCGTCGAGAGCGAGATCATCGAGGCGGGCTATACCATCTATGGCTGGCGTCAGGTGCCGGTGAACATCGCGGTCATCGGCGACAAGGCGCAGCGCACGCGGCCCGAGATCGAGCAGATCATGATCGCCGGGCCCATGCCCGACGAACAGAATATCGCCGAATTCGAAAAGCAGCTCTACCTCGTCCGTCGGCGGATCGAGAACAAGGTGATCGCGGCGCAGATCAGCGATTTCTATATCTGCTCGCTGTCGTGCCGATCGATCATCTACAAGGGCCTTTTCCTGGCCGAGAGCCTGTCGGTCTTCTATCCCGACCTCACCGACCCGCGCTTCGAGAGCCGCATCGCGATCTTCCACCAGCGCTATTCGACCAACACCTTTCCGCAATGGTGGCTGGCGCAGCCGTTCCGCTGCCTCGCGCATAATGGCGAGATCAACACCATCCGGGGCAACAAGAACTGGATGAAGAGCCACGAGATCAAGATGGCATCGCTGGCCTTTGGCGAGAACAGCGAGGACATCAAGCCGGTGATCCCCGCCGGTGCCTCCGATACGGCGGCGCTCGATGCGGTATTCGAGGCGATCTGCCGTTCGGGCCGCGAGGCGCCGACCGCCAAGCTGATGCTGGTGCCCGAGGCCTGGCAGGGCGACCAGGTGCTGCCCGCCGGGCACAAGGCGATGTACGAATATATGGCGAGCGTCATGGAGCCGTGGGACGGCCCGGCGGCGCTCGCGATGACCGACGGCCGCTGGGCGGTGGCCGGTGTCGACCGCAACGCGCTGCGCCCGCTGCGCTACAGCCTCACCAACGACAATCTGCTCGTCATCGGGTCGGAAACCGGCATGGTGGTGCTGCCCGAAAGCAGCATCGTCGAGAAGGGCAGGCTCGGGCCGGGACAGATGATCGCGGTCGACCTTGCCGAGGGCCGGTTCTACCACGATCGCGAGATCAAGGACCGGATCGCGGCCGAACAGCCCTATCGCGACCTGGTCAAGGGCTTCCGCACGATCGACGATCTGCCGCCCGCCGGATCGGACGGCCTGGGCGAAATGAACCGGGCCGAGCTGACCCGGCGTCAGGTCGCGGCCGGGCTGACGATCGAGGACATGGAAACGATCCTCGCGCCGATGGCCGAGGATGGCAAGGAAGCCATCGGGTCGATGGGCGACGATACCCCGCTGGCGGTGGTCAGCGCCAAGCCGCGCCCGATCGCGCAATTCTTCCGCCAGAATTTCAGCCAGGTCACCAACCCGCCGATCGACAGCTTGCGCGAACGGCATGTGATGAGCCTGAAGACGCGCTTTTCGAACCTGGCGAACATCCTGGAACAGGACAGCCAGAACGAGCGCGTGCTGGTGCTCGACAGTCCGGTGCTGACCAATGCCGAGTGGGGCAGGCTCAAGGCCGATTTCGGGCGACTGGTCGCCGATATCGACTGCGTTTTCCCGGCCGAGGGCGGACCCGAACAGCTGCGTGCCGCGATAACCCGCATCCGCAATGAAGCCGAACAGGCGGTGCGCGAGGGCAGCACCGAAATCTTCCTGTCCGACGAAAAGGCCGACGAGGACCATATCGGCGTGCCGATGATCCTGGCGGCTGCCGCGGTGCACACGCATCTCGTGCGCAAGGGCCTGCGCGCCTATGCCTCGATCAACGTGCGCACCGCAGAGTGCCTCGACACCCACCATTTCGCGGTGCTGATCGGCGCGGGCGCGACCCCGGTCAACGCCTGGCTCGCCGAGTTGTCGATCGCCGACCGCCAGGCGCGCGGGCTGTGCGGTGACATCCCGCTCGACAAGTGCATCGCCAATTACCGCAAGGCGATCAACGAGGGGCTGCTCAAGATCATGTCCAAGATGGGCATCGCGGTGATCTCAAGCTATCGCGGTGGCTATAATTTCGAGGCGGTGGGGCTGAGCCGCGCGTTGGTCAACGATCTGTTCCCCGGCATGCCGTCCAAGATTTCGGGCGAGGGCTATGCCTCGCTGCACCTCAACGCCAAGCTGCGCCACGATGCCGCGTGGGACAGCAATGTCGCGCGGCTGCCGATCGGTGGCTTCTACAAGCAGCGCGATGGCGGCGAGGCGCATGCCTATTCGGCCGGGCTGATGCACCTGCTACAGACTGCAGTCGCCAAGGACAGCTATTCGCAATATCTGCAATTCGCCGCAGGGGTGCGCGAGCTGCCGCCGGTCTATCTGCGTGACCTGATGGAGTTCAACTATGCCGCCAGGCCGGTGCCGCTCGACGAGGTCGAGGCGATCACCGAGATCCGCAAGCGCTTCGTCACGCCGGGCATGTCGCTGGGCGCGCTGGCTCCCGAAGCGCACGAGACGCTGGCGATCGCGATGAACCGCATCGGTGCCAAGGCGGTGTCGGGCGAGGGCGGCGAGGCCTCCGAGCGCTATTCGCCGCGCGACAATGGCGACAATGCCAATAGCGGCATCAAGCAGGTGGCCTCGGGCCGGTTCGGCGTCACCGCCGAATATCTCGGCGCGTGCGAGGAGATCGAGATCAAGGTCGCGCAAGGCGCCAAGCCCGGCGAGGGCGGCCAGCTGCCCGGCTTCAAGGTCACCGAATATATCGCCAGGCTGCGCCACTCGACGCCCGGGGTGACGCTGATCAGCCCGCCGCCGCACCACGACATCTATTCGATCGAGGATCTGGCGCAGCTGATCTATGATCTCAAGCAGATCAACCCGCACGCGCGCGTCTGCGTGAAGCTGGTCTCTGCTGCGGGCATCGGGACGATTGCCGCGGGCGTGGCCAAGGCCCATGCCGACGTGATCCTGGTCTCGGGCAATGTCGGCGGCACCGGCGCGAGCCCTCAGACGAGCATCAAATACGCGGGCACGCCATGGGAAATGGGCCTGTCCGAAGCGAACCAGGTGCTCACGCTCAACGGCCTGCGTCACCGGGTGAAGCTGCGCACCGATGGCGGGCTCAAGACCGGGCGCGACATCGTCATCGCCGCGATCCTGGGCGCGGAGGAATATGGCATCGGCACCCTGTCACTGGTCGCCATGGGTTGCATCATGGTGCGCCAGTGCCACAGCAACACCTGCCCCGTCGGCGTATGCGTGCAGGATGAGCGGCTGCGCGCCAAGTTCACCGGCACGCCCGAAAAGGTCATCAACCTCATGACCTTCATCGCCGAGGAAGTGCGCGAGATTCTGGCGCGGCTGGGCGTCCGCAGCCTCGACGAGATCATCGGCCGCACCGATCTGCTGCGCCAGGTCAGCCGTGGCGCGGAGCATCTCGACGATCTCGACCTCAACCCGATCCTCGCCAAGGTCGATGTCGCCGACGAGCATCGCCGGTTCAGCCTCGACACCTGGCGCAACCCGGTGCCCGACAGCCTCGACGCGCTGATCCTCAAGGACGCGCGGCCTGTGTTCGACCGGCGCGAGAAGATGCAGCTGACGTACAATGTCCGCAACACGCACCGCGCGGTGGGCACGCGGCTTTCTGCGGAAATCACGCGCATCTATGGCATGAAGGCGCTGGACGAGGGCCATGTCCGCATCCGGCTGCGTGGTTCGGCGGGCCAGTCGCTGGGCGCGTTCCTGTGCCAGGGCATCACGCTCGAGGTGTTCGGCGACGCGAACGACTATGTCGGCAAGGGGCTTTCGGGCGGCACCATCATCGTGCGCCCGACGGTCAGCTCGCCGCTGGTCAGCCATGCCAACACGATCATCGGCAACACCGTGCTCTATGGCGCGACGGCGGGCAAATTGTTCGCCGCAGGCCAGGCGGGCGAGCGCTTCGCGGTGCGCAATTCTGGCGCGGAAGTCGTGGTCGAGGGCTGCGGCGCGAATGGCTGCGAATACATGACCGGCGGCACGGCGGTGATCCTGGGCGAGACCGGAAGCAATTTTGGCGCAGGCATGACCGGCGGCATGGCGTTCGTGCTCGACCGGAGCAACCGGTTCGAAATGCAGGCCAACCCCGAATCGATCGTGTGGCAGCGCATCGACAGCAGCCATTGGGAAGATCGCCTCAAGGGTCTGATCGCCGCGCATATCGAGGGCACCGACAGCCAGTGGGCACAGGAAATCCTGCGCAACTGGGACCGCTATCTGCCGCAGTTCGGGCAGGTCTGCCCGAAGGAGATGCTGACCCGTCTCGCTCATCCGCTGAGCGATGCGGTGGCGATGGAAGCGGCGGAATAAGCAAGAGCCCCGCCCGCCCTTGGGGAAAGGGGCGGGCGGGGCCTTTTCTGCCGACCGTCAGCGGTCAGCGCTTGCCGCTCAGAAGTTGAACGCCAGGCCGCCTGCGACACGGGTGGTGTCGAAGCCGAGGGTATCGACCGTCACGCGCAATGCGGTGTTGGTGCCGATCTTGTACTGGCCGCCAATGCCGACGAGATAATCGCCATCGGTGTCATCGACACCCGCCGGCACGGGCAGGCCGGTGGCCTTGCGCAGGTTCAGATCGACCCACTGATAGCCGCCGCGTGCAAACAACTGGCCCTTGTCGCCGACGCGCACGCCGATCTTGCCGGTGGCGCCATATTCGCTGTCGATGATGCTGGAGCCGAGGTTGAAATTGCCTTCCGCGCCGACGATGAGCGTCGGTCCGACGGGCACATCGACACCCGCGAACACGCCATAGATAGGACTGCCGTCCTTGCCGAGCGGATTGTCGCCGAGATCGTGATAGCCGCCTTGCGCGCCGACATAGACGTCAGCCTGAGCGGCATCCTGCGCCAGTGCAGGGGCCGACATCGCGAACGGAAGGGCTGCGACAGCCGAAAGGCAGGCGAGTTTGATGGGGGAGAGAGTTTTCATTTTTTTGTCCTTCATTGTCACGCCAGGACATGCCCGGCGTCGGGGCGGGTGTAGAGCGGCGCGCCCGACCCCAAGCTGAACGAAAGATGCGGCAAATCGACAGAATAGGTCTGTTGGTCGAAATAAAATGACAATCCATTCAGATTTGCCGGGCCGCGACGGGAATGCCCCCATTTCCCCCGATCTGGCCGTAAAATGCAGCCTGTGGCCAAAGCATTTTATGGACGCCTTCGCGCCGCTGTTGCATGGAGGATGGAATGTGGCAGCTGTTCCAATTCCCCTTATGTCCCTTCTCGCGCAAAGTCCGGCTTTTGCTGGGGGAAAAGGGCATAGGCTATGAGCTGGTGCGCGAATCACCCTGGGAACAGCGCGACGAATTTCTCGACATGAACCCCGCCGGGCGCACCCCGGTGATGCGCCATCGCGACCGCGACCAGACCCTGTGCGACAGCTGGGCGATCTGCGAATATTTCGAGGAAACGGTCGAGAAGAATCCGATGATCAACGGGTCGGCGGACAACCGAGCCGAAATCCGGCGGCTGGTCGCGTGGTTCGACGAGCAGTTCTTCGGCGATGTCGTCGCCCCGCTGATGCACGAACGCATGCGCAAGCGGCTGATCTATCGCCAGCCGCCCGATGGCCGCGTGCTGCGCGAGGCGATGCGCCTCGCCAACACGCATCTCGACTATATCGACTATCTGCTCGACCATCATGCCTGGATTGCGGGCGCGACGATGAGCCTGGCGGACCTTGCCGCAGCCGCGCACATCTCGATCGCCGATTATCTGGGCGGCATCGACTGGCTGGCGCATGCGCAGACGGCCGACTGGTACAGGAAGTTCAAGTCGCGGCCTTCCTTTCGTCCGCTGCTGGCCGAACGGATGGAAGTGATCAAGCCGCCTTCGCATTACGAGGAAGCGGATTTCTAAGCGCTGACAATGCGTTGAGCATTTCCTCGGGGGGGAGGAGTTCATCCATTATGGTTGCTTTGTACCATTACTCTAAATGAACGTGCTGTTACTCTTTGCGCTCGAAACGATTCGCACGCGCAAGGGGGGCTTTTGTGCGCACCCACGGTTTGACCTTGCTGGCCTCAATGCCCGGGCTCGCCATGATGGTCGGCCTGCTGCCGTTGCTGGCGGGTTGCACCATCGTCCGGGTTGAAGGGGCCAGTCCGTCCACCACCGCGCATTTCGGCGTGCTGCGCCTCGTTCCCGACCATCCCCAAGCGATGGTGTCGATCGACGCGACGGGCTTCGGCCTTGTGCCCGGTCAGGCCGGGGCGACGCTGGGCTATGCGCGGAGCCGCATGGTCTTCACCAGCGATCTTTCACGCTGCCGTCTCGTCATCTTCGAGACGGGCAACAACCCGCAATCCCGCGCCTTCTGGGCCGAGGCGCTGCGCGGGGTGCAACAGGCCTGCGAACAGGGGGAGAAGGGCGATGGGGAATAGAGTTCGACATATGGCCGCTGGTGCAATCACCTTGACCCTGGCAAGTTGCACAGGTCTTACGCAATCTTCGCTCGTCTATTCCTCGCAGAACAATATCGGCGTGGTTATCAAGGGCGGTTCGGCACAAGCGGGCAATGTCGATCTGACGCTCGGTTATTCGGGGCATGATTTCGCGATCGTTCCGGTCGCGGTTGCAGAAACATGCTCGGATCTTGCCAAGGAGGACGATTGCGACGCGAAAAAATACCGCCTGGTAAAGATCGAGGGTTCGAATAATGTCGATGCAGCAGCTCAGGCGATGGCTGCGCTCGCGTCGCAACTGAGCGAACAGTCCCAGATCAAGCTGCTCGAAAAGCGCGATTTGGTCGCCAGGCTCAATCAGATGGATGAAAAGCTGGCGATTATCGGCAAGATCGATGATCTGCGTGTGCAAATAAAGGCTGAAGAAGCAAATCTGAAGAAGCAAGAGGATGAAGATAATCCTGTAGATGATAGCGCCGACCCGGAATATGTTCGTTTCGAGAATGCAAGGTCAGACAGTATTTCAAAGATAAATCAGAAGCTAGCAACATTTCGCCTGCAAGAGGCTGAGGCAGAGGCTCTGAGCGTTACCAACAGTCCTGAGCTTCGCAAGGCTATCCAAGCAAAGATTGACGAAATAGACGCTATGGTTGCGGCAAATGAGAACAAGCTTGATGGAATCATCAAACAGGCGGGTAAGAATAGCACCGATCTCAAGAACGATGCCCTGTCGGTTTACGGGGAGTTTGGCGGCAGCACGCACGCTCAGGGAGCGAAGGCATCGTTGCAGGTGGGCAAGGTGTTTTCGACAGGTGTCGCTGCGCAAAACCTCACCCAGCAAATGGGTGCGGCGCTTGCCGCCCGCGAACGGGTAAAATGTGTGGTTGCGGCTATCGATTTTATCCAGCGCGATGATCGGCTGGATAAGCTGGATGAGGATGTGCTGGCTTCGCTTTATTCGGACGCAATGATACTATGTGGTGAGAGAAAAGCGGAAAGCGAGGGCTAATCAAGCGCTCAGCGCGATTTCGCGTCCGATCTG
This sequence comes from Blastomonas sp., assembly GCA_964228845.1. Lineage (GTDB taxonomy): Bacteria > Pseudomonadota > Alphaproteobacteria > Sphingomonadales > Sphingomonadaceae > Blastomonas. The sequence continues at coordinate 3,056 of CAXRCQ010000036.1, read as the reverse complement.
GTAGCGCTTCATCTTTTCGACAAAGGTGGTGCGCTGCAGCTTGACCAGGCGCGCGGCGGCGGAGACCACGCCACCGGTCGATTCGAGGGCCTCGATCAGCACGCGGCGTTCCTCGTTCTGCAGATATTCGCGCAGGTCGATCGGCTTGGCGAAGCTGGGCGTGGGGGCGGGGATGGTGGCCGCCGGAGCCGATGCCATCGGCACGACATTGGCGGGCATCGCGACGCCGATCGGCTGCGACAGTTCGGGACGCGCCGAACGGATCGGGCGCAGCAGCATCGCCATCTGGTCGGTGCCGACTTCCATGCCCTGAAAGAACACGGCGGCGCGTTCGACAAGGTTCTTGAGTTCGCGGACATTGCCCGGCCAGTCATGCGCCATCAGGATCGCCATCGCCTCGTCGGTGAACACCGGCGGGTTGTCGGCGGCAAAGCCACGCGAGAGGAAATGCTCGACCAGCATCGGAATGTCCTCGATGCGCTCGGCGAGCGCGGGAAGCTCGATCGGCAGCACGTTGAGGCGGTAGAACAAGTCGGCGCGGAACCGGCCTTCGCCGATCGCGCTTTCGAGGCACTGATGGGTCGCCGCGATCAGGCGGACGTCGACGCGGACATCGTCATTGCTGCCGATGCGGCGGACCTTCTGGTCTTCCAGCACGCGGAGCAGGCGAACCTGCATGTCGAGCGGCATCTCGCCGATTTCGTCGAGGAACAGCGTCCCGTTATTGGCAGTCTCGAAATGGCCCAGGCGGCGAGCGATGGCGCCGGTGAAGCTGCCCTTTTCATGGCCGAACAGTTCGGATTCGATCAGCTCGCGGGGGATCGCGCCGCTGTTGACCGCAACGAACGGGGCGGCGTTGCGCTGCGAGGCGCGATGCAGCGCATGCGCGACCAGTTCCTTGCCGGTGCCCGACGGGCCGGTGATGAGTACCGAAGCATTGGTCTGGGCGGCGAAACGCACGAGGCCGCGGATCTCGCGGATCGCAACGCTGTTGCCCACGATCAGTTCGGCCATGGCCTGTCCGTCGATCTGTTCCATTTTGCTTGCCCCATATCGTTACCGGCACTGCTTGCCGTGTCTGGTTAACGATTTAGGGGTCAATCGTTAACGATGGGTAAAGCCGTCAGGGCGGCTGACAGTTTTCGCCATTTTTTTGACAGGCTGTGGACAAGTCGCGTCCCGATCGGGGACGGCTGGCGGCTCAGCGCTTCTCGGCAGGCCTGGCCAGGTTGAAGCAGGCTTCGAAGTCGATATCGGTCGAATCGTCGCCAGGATCGCGCGCCTTCTCTCTCGCAATCGCCGCCTCGCGCGTCTCGATCAGCTTCGCATCGGCCTCGTTGCCGCTCAGCCCCCCGTCGCGCATTTCGTCGCGGGCGCGCGATTCGAGCACGCTGGCCAGCGTCAGCAGATCGCGCGCGGTGTTCGAATCGCCCTCGCGGCCCTTCACCTCTTCATAGGCGAGCTGCACATAGACCGCGCATTGCAGCATCGATGGCGGAGGGGGGACCGGAACGGCCGCGTCGAGCTTTTCCAGGCATGGGCCCATGACCGCGTCTATGACGCCGGCGGGATCGTTCGACTGTGCTGCATCGGTCTGCAGCTGCTCGACGATTTGCGTCAGCGCCGCGCCGATCGCCTCTTCGCTCGACGCGGTTTCGGTAACGATTCGCTCGGCGGTATTAACGAAATAGGTGCGACCGCGCGTGACCATGGTCGGATAGGCGAGCGCAGAGGTGACGCCGCGCTCCTGTTCCGAGGCGGTGATCGCGAAGGCGGCGGCGCAGGTCAGGTCGGCCCGTTGCGCCTCGGTCAGCACGGGCGGGGCGACGGGCGCGGAGGCGGCTTGCGCGGCGAGCAACAGGGCGGCGAGGCTGGTCATGCAGCCGATCTTATGCGGGTGGAGAAGCGGCCTGTCACCTGATTTTGGCGCAAATCCGCGCGCTGTGTGACAGGCGCGTTGCAACGCCGATTGTCAGCATGCGCGCACGCAGGCATAGCGTCGCGAAGATGATCCAGCGTTATCCCAAATGGCTCGCCCTGCTGGCGGGCAGCCTATCCGCCACCGGCTTCGCGCCGCTGAACCTGTGGCCGTTGACGCTGGCCTGCATGGCGCTGCTGATCCACCTGATCGCGACCGCGCCCGACCGCAAGGCGGCCTTTGCACGCGGCTGGCTGTTCGGCCTGGGGCAGTTCACCATCGGGCTCAACTGGATCGCGATCGCGTTCACCTATCAGGATGCGATGCCGCACTGGCTGGGCTGGGTCGCGGTGGTGGGGCTGTCCTGCTATCTCGCGCTGTTTCCGGCGCTGGCGACGGTGCTGGCGCATCTGTTTCCGCGCAAGACCGCAACGGCGGACGCATGCTTCATCCTTGCCTTCGCGTCGCTCTGGCTGGTCACCGAATGGATGCGCGCCTGGGTGTTTACCGGCTTTGCCTGGAACCCGCTCGGCGTCGTCGCGCTCGAATTCGGCTGGGCGGCGCGGCTGGTCGGCACCTATGGCCTGGGCGCGCTGGTGATGCTGATCGCCGGCGCGCTGCTGCTGAGCGTCCATCGGCAGTGGAAGCCCGCGCTCGGTCTCGTCGCCGGCGTCGCAGCGCTCAGTCTCGGGGGTTTCGCGCTCGCGCCTTCGCCCGCCGGATTCACGCGGACGCCGATTACCGTGGTGCAGCCGAACAACGACCAGTCGGACAAATATGATCCGGTCATGGCCGCGCGCAATTTCGGTCGGCTGGTCGAGCAGACCGTGGATCGCAAGGCTCCTGCCCAGCGCATCGTCTTTTGGCCCGAAGCGGCGACCGAGGATTTCGTCGAGGATGGCTATCCACGCCGCTATTATTATCCCGAAACCCCGGCGGGCATCCGCGCGCGGCTGACCCGGCCGATCAACGATGGCGACCTGCTGGTCACGGGCGGGGTGAAGCTCGATTTCGATCGCAATGGCCAGGCGGTGGCGGCGGCGAACAGCGTGTTCGTGTTCTCGAGCCAGGCCGAGATCCTGGACAGCTATGACAAGAGCCATCTGGTGCCCGGCGGCGAATATCTGCCCTATGAGGA
>CAXRCQ010000035.1:0-5951 GCA_964228845.1 Blastomonas sp. | reverse complement strand
AAGATGCAGCTCGTTACCGCCAATTCGGCACTTATCGATCTCGTGCACGGCAGTTCCAAGGAGGCCGTTACCGGTCAACCGCTCGGCCGTTTCATCGGTCGGCCGGGCATCGATGTCGACCTGATGCGCAAGCAGCTCGACGATCATGGCCAGGTGCGCAATGCCACCACCATCGTCCATGCCGATGACGCGATCGAGGAAGCGATCGAGGTGTCCGGCGTCAAGACCGACGCGCAGGGCGGGCATTATGGGTTTGCCATCCGCACCGTCAGCCGCCGCGTGCGCGACCTGCCCCCGGCGGATCGCGACGTCCCGCGCTCGGTCGACCAGCTGACCGAACTGGTCGGGCGCATGCCGCTGCGCGAGATCATGCGCGAATCGACCGATCTGATCGAGCGCATGTGCATCGAGGCAGCGCTTGCCTATACCTCGGACAACCGGGCCTCGGCCGCCGAAATCCTGGGGCTGAGCCGCCAGAGCCTCTATTCGAAGCTCCACCGCCATGGCCTGGGCAATCTGATCGGCCGCAAGGACGAGCTGAGCTGAACGGGCTTTAGCCCGCGACGGGCGAAGATCAGTCGAGCTGGAAGATCAGCACCGGCATCAGCGCAAGACCAACGGCGATCAGACTCGCCGAGATCCAGCGCCAGCGCGGACTGTCGCGCCACATCCCGGCAAAGCCCTGCGCCAGGCTCGGCCTGCCCCCGCGCTCGCGCGCGATGCGCAGCGAATAGATCGCCGCGCCCGAAAGCGACAGGCCGGTCATCGCCAGACCGAACAGGAACCAGGGAATCTTGGTCCAATAGCCGCCGAACGACCCGAAATGCAGCGGATCGGCCATTTCGCTGATGCGCTGATGGACGTTCAGATCGCGTCCGTCGGTGATCAGCAGCACCTTCGCCGTGGCCGGATCGACCCATATGGCATTCGCCCGGGGCCGGACCAGCACCGCCTGGTAATTCCCATGCAGCTGCAGATAGGGACTGTCCGCCCCCGGCAGCAGCACATGCCGCACGGTCAGCCCCGGATGGGCGGCCCGCGCAGCGGCAAAGGCACGGTCCAGGTCCGGCGCTTCGGGCAGGGTCGCGGTCGCGGCGTGCCCCTCGACCCTTGGCGGCGGCGGAGCGTCGAGGCCCAGGCTCTCGGCAAAATACCAGATCCCGGTGATGGCGATCAGCGCGATGAACCACAAGGACCACACGCCGAGGAGCCGGTGGACATCCCCCCACCAGGTGCGGGCGTCGCGCGAACGCAGCGGCTTGGTGAAGCCGCGCCACCATTTCTTGTACACGACCAGCGATGTCACCAGGCTGATGAACAGCAGAAAGCCCAGAAACCCGACGATCGGAACGCCGATCCTGGTCGGAAGGTTGAGATGCCGGTGCAGGTTGCGCAAGATGCGCTGCGCCCCCGCCCAGGGGGCCTGGCCCCGGATGTCGCCCGTGACCGGGTGCGCGTGGAGATAGAACAGCTTGTCTTCACGATCGCTGACGGTGACCTTCACCGCAAAGGCGGACGCGGCCGGAGCCTCCATGCCCTGCACCTGGGCGACACCGGGATGACGCTGCGCGTTGCGGGCGATGGCGACCCAATTCACCGGCTGATCCGCCGCCACGGGCGCGACCCTGAGGCTCGGTTGGAGCAGCCAGTCGATCTCGGCGCTGACCACCGCGAGCGTGCCTGTGAACAGGATGAAGGTCAGGAACAGGCTGAGCTTGAGGCCCACCCATTGGTGCACCGTCCACCACAGCCGCGCGCGCCCGGCTCTGGATGGCGATCGACCACTGGCCGTCGCCACGTTTTCGCGCGCCAGCTCCATCAGAACCGGTAGCCGACTTCCAGAAACACCGAGCGCGGCTCGCCCGGGAAATGCCCGGTACGGTCGACAAAGCCCGACACGGCATAGGTCTTGTCGAACAGGTTGTCGACGCGCAGCATCGCGCGGATCGGGCCGGCTTCGTAGATCAGCGAGGCATCGAAGATCATGTACGGCTGCACCCGCTGGCCGCTGAGGCTGAGCTGCTCGGCGACATAATCGCCGCCAAAGGCCGCCGCGAGGCCGAGCGACGGGATCTGGTAGCGGGTCCAGAAGCCGAGCTGATGGCGGGGCGCATTGGCAAAGCGGCTGCCCACCACATTGATGATGCCGCCCCCGCCATTGTCGCCGGTGACCCTGGTATCGTTATACGCATAGGCAACGGTCAGCACCCAATCGGGCGTAAGGTCCGCCGCCAGGTCGAACTCGATCCCCTTCGATGTCACCTCGCCGAACGCGACCAAATCATCCACCCCGTCATTGTCGAGGTCACCGCGCGGATCGGCCTGGAGCAGGTTGCTGCGGCGGATCCGATAGGCCGAGAGCGAGGACTGGATGCGCCCGCCCATCAGCGCGGTCTTGATTCCGCCTTCGATGATGTCACCCGAAGTCGGCGTGAAAGGTCCGCCGGCCAGCGGGTTCTGCGAACTCGGGTCCTGCGGCTCGAAGCTCGTGGCATATTGGCCGAACAGCGAAATCTCGTCGGTGATGCGATAGACCGCGCCAGCGCGATAGGTCGTCTTCTCGTCCTCGAAGACGATGCCATTGGCGTCATCGCGGAAACTGTCGCGGCGAATCCCGGCGACGAGAACCAGCGGCCCTACCGTCAACTCGTCGAGGAAATAGAAGCCGGTGCGCCGACTGTCGGTGGTGGTGATCGCAAACGGACCCAGATTATAGGTCGCGGAATCGGACTGGCCATAGACAGGGTCGAGCAGGCTGAGCGGACCGGGGAGCCCTGCCGCCGGGGTTGTGCGCCCGCGCAGCGCGCGGCCTGCAAACACCTCCTCGCCGGTAAAATGGTCGAAGCCGAGCAGGACCCGGTTGGACACCGCCGTGCTGATCGCAAAGCCATAGACCGCATTCGCCCCCATCGACCAGGATTCCTCGTCGCGGCGCTGATCGCGGAATTCGCGCGTCGTGGCATCGATCATCCCGTCGCCGTTCGAATCGAACAGACCACGCGGCTCGTGATAGTGCTGGACCTCGGTCGCATCATTGTAGCGCAAGGTCGCGTCGATCTTCAGCCCGGCCAGCGGTTCGGCCTCGATCCGGCCCTGGAACACCGTGGAATCGAGATTGAGAAAATCGCTCGGTTCGTTGTGGTTCCAGCGGCGGCTGGCGAGGAAATTGCCGTCATTGTCGGTGGGTACGCCGCGCAGCCGGTTGGCATCGAGCTCCTGATCATATTGCGTCGCCTGCAGGATGATCCTGAACGGGCCGGGATCGAAGGCGAGGCCGCCATCGGCGATCAGCGTGCGCGACGAGGCATTGAAGCGGAACAGCCCGCGATCCTCGTAGAACAGCCCGCCCCGCGCGGCAAAGCCGCTGCCAAGCGGTGCGTTGACCTCCGCCGAACCGCCAAGGCGATCGGCATTGCCGACAATCCCGCGGATATCGGCCTTGAAGGCGCTGGCATCGGGTTTCTTGGTGACATAGTTGAACAGCCCGCCCGGCGCGCCGGGGCCGTACAGCATGCCCGCAGGGCCTTTCAGGAATTCCACGCGCTCGAGGTTGAACAGCTGCGGCACCGCAAAACCGGCATAGGGATCGCCGCGCAGCCCGTCGAAGAAGATTTCTTCCTGGCGAAAGCCGCGCGCGGTCACGCCGGCATAGCTGAAAAAGCTGACGCCCGAGATGTTGCGATAAATGTCCTGCGCGTCTCGCGCACCCTGGTCCTCGATCAGTTGCTCGGTGATGACCGTGATGTTCTGGCTGGAAAGCAATGGGTCGGTCGGCAGCTTGCTCGCCTGGGTCTGTTCGACCCGGTAGAGCTTCTGCGCGCGCCCGGTAACGATGATCTGTTCACCCCCGTTGTCCGCTGCATCGACCGCGTTTTCCGCCGCCTGATCCTGCGCGGTCGATTGCGCCATCACAGGCGCGGTGCCGATCAAGCCAGCCGCCAATGCCGGCAGGGAAGTGCAGATGCGGAAAGTCATGTCGGCCCCTTTTGCGATAATCACTCGCAAAAGCGCCTAGACAATCAGTTCATGCGAATCAATCGCAAATGCCGCCTATCGGCCAATCAGCCCCAGCGCATGCCGTATGAAACTGTCGCGGTTGCGAACCCATTGCATCTCGGGTGCCAGCGCGGGATCGGCATAGGTCCAGCCTTCGGGACCATAGGCCTTGCGGATCGTCCCCTTGGTGTTGAACGCCAGCGAGACGATGCGCTGCTGCGCCCTGGTCGTCGCCTCGTTGCCGATCACCGTCGGCGTGCCCGGCTCCACGCCGAGTCCCTGGCGCCAGGCGCGGAACACGAACGGTTCGGTGCGATAGCTTTCGACCAAAGTGTTCTGGAAGACCGAGAGATAGACCTGGTCGAGCGCGCCCAGCGGATTGGCGGGCATGCGCCAGCCGGGATCGACCATGATGTTCCAGGGATAATGGTCGGGAGTGCCATAGACGATCTCGGTGCGCAGATCGACCAGCGCATCGCGGTCGTCCTGCGCCGGGGCGACGCGCTTCAATTGTAGGTTGTTCGACCAGGTGAAGCCCAACGCGGATATGTCCACCAGCGGCATCGCCGAGGGCACGGTCGCACCCGGAAGGTTGGCGACCGTCACATTCTCGTAGACGCGCAGATAAGCCTTGTCCTTGAGCTGGTGCCCGCTCGCGACATCGATCCAGCCCTTCTGCCCGTACCAGGTGCTGTTGCGGACATGCGTGACCAGCGTGCCGTTGATATAGGTGCCGTGCTCCTGATCGACATTGTCGCCGACATTGCCGCGGATGATGCTGTCCTCGATCAGCACCATCGTCTCGCCGCCGGGCACGAAGATCGCGTTCTTGCCACCGAAGATATTGGCGCGGCGGATGACGGCGGTGATCAGCCCGGGCCGGGTGACGCCGAGCACCTCGAGATGCACCGCGCCCTTGGATTCGCCAGCCCCCGGCAGATCGAGCGCGATGTCGCGCATCTCGAAATGCACGCGCTGCGGCCCGACATCGAACAGGCGCAGGTTGATGCCCGCCCAGGCATCGTTGGTGCGGAAGGTCACCGGCACGCCGGGCACCGAGGAGCGGAAGATATATTGCGTGCGGTCAACCTGCCCGACGATCTGCGGCATCCAGGGCGAGAAGGGATAGACGCAGGGGCGGCCAGCGCTGTCCTGCGCCTCGTAGATGAACTCGAACCCGCCCTCGACCCGGCCATAAAGCTGCTCCGCCGATGGGCCGGCATAGACCTCTCGCCCCGCCGCGCGCGAGGCATCGCAGCGGATGCGCAACGTCACCGCCGGTTTGCGCAAGCCCTGCATCGGCATGTAAAAGGGATATTCGCGGTCATCGCGCTGCACGGTCGCCTGCGGCGCGGCAGCGACCTGCCCCGCCACGGTGACATCCGCGCCCCCGGTCAGCGCCTCGGCCTCGATCCGCACCGGCGGCGCGGTCGATGCTTGCTCGGCCGAGGAAAAGAGCAGCAGCGGCGCAAGTGCCATCAGCATCGCCAGTCGGTGCAGCGCCATCCAGTCTCTCCCGAAACGCTGTCTATACCGAAAGGCGTGCAGAAATGGTCAATAATTCCATTGTGCCTGAATGCGCAGCAGCTCGCCTTCGGCCTGGCCGAAGCGGCGCTCGTCGGCCTCCTTGCGCGAGGCAAAGCCGTAGGTGAAGGTCAGCTCGAGCGCAGGCGTCGGCTGGAACTCGAGGCCGAGCTCAAGCTCTTCGGTCTCCAGCCGGGGAGCGTTGGTCGCGCCCTTGAAACCGCCGCGATAATATTGCCAACGCGCAAATGGATAGAAGGGCCCCAGCGGCGATCGCCGTACGCGCGCCATCGCCTGGACATAGCCGCCATTGAGCGGGCGTTCCTCGATACGGCCAGTGACCGGGTTGAATTCGGGCCCCCTGCCCCAGTTCCATTCCGCCTGCAGGCCGAAAGGCTGGGGGTAGAGAATGGCATGCACGGCGATGCGGT
>CAXRCQ010000034.1:0-2262 GCA_964228845.1 Blastomonas sp. | reverse complement strand
GTCACGCTCACCCTGCTGGGGACCGGGGGCGGTCCCGGCGGCCGCAAGGAGCGTGCGGGGATCGCCACGCTGCTCGAGGTTGGCGGCAACCGCTATCTGATCGACGCAGGCGAAGGGGTCTCGCGCCAGCTGGCCATGGCTGGAGTGCAGGAGCGCGAGGTGCCGATCGTGTTCCTCACGCATCTGCACGACGATCATTTTGCCGGCCTGACCGCGCTCGCGACCTTTGCCTATACCTTGCGGTCCAGGGGCTTGACGCTGGTCGGCCCGGCGGGGACGGCGAAGCTGCGCGAGGCGCTTGTGGCCATGCTGCAGGTCAGCGCCAATATCCGCATCGTCGAGAACCGGCTGCCGATGACGCCGGACCAGTTCCTTTCGGCCCGCGAATTCGGCGAGAACCCGGTTTATGCCGATGAGCATGTCAGGGTGACAGCGACCCTGAACCACCATTTCCGCTTCGGACCGGAGAGCCCGGCAGCGAGCAATACCTCGCATTCGCTTCGCTTCGAGGCCGGGGGCAAGGTCATCGTGTTCACCGGCGATACCGGCCCCGATTCGCGTGTCGATGATCTCGCCAGGGGAGCGGACGTGCTGATCGCCGAAATGGCCTCGTACAAGGACCGGACGATGGTCCCGCCGCAGATCCTGAAGCACATGGACGAGGAGCATCTTTCACCCACCGAGGCGGGCAAGCTTGCTGCGCGCGCGGGTGTGAAGAAGCTGGTCCTGTCGCATATCGGTATTGTCGGCGATGACGATCTGGCCGAGATCAGGAAACACTATTCGGGCGAGATTGTGCTGGGTGCCGATCTGGTCAAGATCACCCTTTGAACCGATTTGACGAGGATATTGCGCATGATCCGTTTCCCGCAACGCAGCACCCGGCTGTTCCTGGCCCTGGCCGCGCTACCGCTTTTCGGCCAGACGGTCGCCTGTGCGCAGCATGCCGACCATCAGGCCCAGCAGCAAAAGCCCCAGGGCCCCTATGAATGGGTAACGCTGGGCACCATGGGCGGCCCGATGGCGAGCGCCACGCGCGGCCAGCCTGCCAACCTGCTGATGCGCAAGGGCGAAGGTCATCTGGTCGATACCGGTGATGGAGCGGCCAGCGCGATGGTCAAGGCCGGGCTCGACTATCGCAACCTGCGCAGCATCTGGATCAGCCATATCCATTTCGACCATATCGGCGGCCTATACGGCGTGCTGGGCCTGCGCCTGCAAACCCGCTCGACCTCCGAGCTCACCGTTTATGGCCCGCCGGGGATGAAGCAGATTGTCGCCGGGCTGATCGAAGCGATGCGCCCGAGCGCAAAGTCGGGCTTCGGCGTTCCGGGTGAGGTTCCGATTGATCCGGGCGCGTCGATCAAGGTCGTCGAGCTGGACGACGGCGCGGTCGTTGACCTGGGCGACTTCAAGGTTCTCGTTTCCAGCAACACCCATTACACCTTCCCGCCTGATTCCGAGAATGCGCGCTATTTCCGCTCGCTCTCGTTCCGTTTCGACCTGCCCGAGCGCGACATCGTCTATACCGGCGATACCGGCCCCAGCGACCAGGTCACCGCGCTCGCCAAGGGCGCTGACATGCTGGTAGCCGAGCTTATCGACATCGACGCTACCATCGGCAACCTGCGCCGCCGCGCGCGCCAGCTCACGCCCGAGGAAGCGCGCGACATGGAAACGCACCTGCGCGAGCATCACATCACGACCGCTGATATCGGCAAGATGGCCAAGGATGCAGGTGTGAAGGAAGTGGTCGTGACCCATCTCGCGGGCGGCGGCGCTGCGTCGGAGGTCGGTGCAACCGAACGCTATGTGCGCGAGATTGCCAGCCAGTTCAGCGGCCGCGTCCGTATCGCCAACGATCTCGACCGGTTCTGAACCGATGCAGCCCGAGCAGCATGTTTCGGCGATCCAGGCGATTGGTCAGGGCATGGGGCCAGCCGTCCTCGCCCAGTGCTGCGCCATTTTCGACGAGGAACAGCGCGCAAAGGCTGCCAGTCTGCCGCCGGTCGTGACCGATGCCGCCTATGGCCCGCACGACCGCCACCGGCTCGACCTGTATCGCAAGGGCGACGCAAGCGGCCTTCCGGTCGTCCTGTTCGTGCATGGCGGCGGCTTTGTCATGGGTGACAAGGGCGACAATGGTTCGTGGCAGAATGCCAATGTCGGCCGGATGTTTGCAGAGGCGGGGATGATCGGTGCCGTCATGAACTACCGCCTCGCGCCCGATCACCCCTGGCCCGCGGGCAGCGAGGATGTCGG
>CAXRCQ010000033.1:0-3075 GCA_964228845.1 Blastomonas sp. | reverse complement strand
CAAGCCGTTCGTCTATGCGACAGCGCTGGACAACGGGATGACCCCTGCAACGCAGATCGTCGACGGCACCTTCTGCGTCTATCAGTCGGCGAGCCTCGGCAACAAATGCTTCCGCAATTTCGGCGGGTCGGCTGGCGCGGGTCCGCAGACAATGCGCTGGGGCCTGGAACAGTCCCGCAACCTGATGACGGTGCGCGCCGCCAATGATGCGGGCATGACCAATGTGGTCAAGACCATCAAGGCGGTCGGCATCGGCGACTACAAGCCATATCTGTCGATCGCGCTGGGCGCGGGCGACACCACGGTGATGAAGATCACCAACGCCTATTCCATGCTGGTCAACCATGGCCGCGAGCTCAAGCCGACGCTGATCGACTATGTGCAGGACCGCCGCGGCAAGGTGATCTTCCGCTCCGACCCGCGCACCTGCGAGCGCTGCAACATGCCCAAATGGGATGGCAAGCCGATGCCGCGCTTCGCCCAGCGCGGACGTCAGATCCTCGATCCGATCACCAGCTATCAGGTGGTGCACATGCTCGAAGGTGTGATCACGCGCGGCACGGCGGTGACGCTGGCCGACCTCAAGCGCCCGATGTTCGGCAAGACCGGCACGACCAGCGGCCCGACCAATGTGTGGTTCGTCGGCGGCACGCCCGATGTCGTGGCAGGCGTCTATCTCGGCTTCGACCAGCCGCGCAGCATGGGCGGCTATGCCCAGGGCGGCCGGCTCGCCGCGCCGGTCTTCAAGCAGTTCGCCAAGGAAATCTTCCCCAGCCTGCCGGTCAGCGAGTTTCTCGCGCCGCCGGGGACGCGCATGGTCCGCATCGATCGCCGGTCGGGCCGCCGCGTCTATGGCGCGTGGCCGGGCAACGAGGCCAAGGCAGCGGTGATCTGGGAAGCGTTCAAGCCCGAGACCGAACCGCGCCGCTCGATTCGTCCGGAAGAAATGGAGGCAGCGGTCAAGGCGGTGCAGAAGCGCACAGGGCCCGCCGCACGAGCCCGCAACGACAGCGAGTTCCTGCAGCAACAGGGCGGAATCTACTGATCCGATTGGCCGTGAGGCGGACACTCTACCGTTCGGGTTGAAAAACCGGTCGGTTGGCTGTATCGCCGACGGGACCATGCTCAGCCAGAAAGTCCGTTACACCATCCGCGCCCTGCAGCACCTTGCCGATCGATACGGTCAGGGGCTGGTGCATCTGGACGAAATCGCCGCAGCGCAGAATATCCCGCCCAAGTTCCTCACGGTCATCCTGTCGGAGATGGCGCGCGCCGGGCTGGTGCATTCGCAGCGCGGGAAGGATGGCGGATATCAGCTCGGTCTGCCACCCATAGACATTCGTTATGGCGACATCGTCCGCATCACCAGCGGTTCACTGGCTCTGGTGCCCTGCGCCAGCCGCTACGCCTATGAAAAATGCAAGAATTGCCTGGCCGAGGATGAATGCCGGTTGCGCGCGCTGATGCTCAAGGTGCGTGACGAGACGGCAGTGGTGCTCGATCAGATCACGCTCGCCGACCCGATCGAGCCTGTCGGCATGATCGACGGCGAAATGGTGCATTGAGACCGGCGCACGGCCGGTTCAGGCAGCAAATTCCACCTGCCAAGCGGCGCCCTTGCCCAGATTGGTCAGCGCGCGCACTTCTCCGCCTAGCTGCGCGGCGAGCGATTGCACGATCCGCGTACCCAGCCCCTTGCTCGCGGTGATGTCGACACCTGCGGGGACGCCGCGGCCATTGTCGCTCACGGTCAGCGTCAGCCGTTGGGGATCGAGGCGCTCGAGCTTGAGGGTGATCGTGCCACCTTCCTCGGCAAAGGCATGCTTGAGACTGTTCGTGACCAACTCGGTGACCAGTAGTGACAGCGTCGTCAGCCGCGCGATATCGAGCCTCACCGCCGGCATGTCGACCAGGCACACGATATTGCGCGCGCCGGTCGCCTGCAGCAGATCGGTGCAAATTTCCTGGAAATATTCGGCCACGGGCAGATCGACCGACGCTGGATCATAGAGCCGCCGATGGATGCGCGACATGGTTTCGATCCGGCTCTGCGCCTCATCCAGCGCGAAACTGGCCGAGCCCGGGTCGGAGGCGACCTTGCGCTTCTGCAACTGCAGCAGTGCCGACACGAAGGTCATGTTGTTGGCGACACGGTGCTGCAACTCCTGGAACATCGTCCGCTGCTGGTCATACAGCTCTTCGGTCACCCGCTTCTTCGCCTCGAGCCGATCGGCTGCCGTGTGCATGAAATGGATCAGCGCGATATCCACCGTGACGATGAACACGTAGAAGCCGAGCGCGATGAGACTGGCGCCGTCGATCGCAAAACTGTTGAACGGCGGAATGAAGAAATAGAGCGACGCCAATCCGCACAGAATGGCGCACGCGATGCCCGGCCATAATCCGGCGAGAAACGTGGTCAGGATGACAGCGGGAAAGAAGGTGAGATAGGGAAAGCCCGGCGGCAATGTGCCTTGCAGGTGCAGCCGACTGAAAAGCGCTACCGAAAAGCTGGCCAGCGCCAGGCCATAGCCCAGCCGCCAATCCCGGCGAAGCCAGGTGCCTGCGTTCAACAACCGCTCCATTCCTATTCTCGCTCAGCAGCTTGGCAAACGATAGCGCCTGCAATCCTGTCTTCTAGAGGCCGATTTTCGCGCGGACAAGGCGGGGCGCGCGCACAAACGGTCCTGAATTGGCGCTAGACCCCGGATCAGCGTGGCTCCGGCGCAATTGGTCGGTCGGGGAGGGGGGCAAGAAAAACTATCTTGCTAACTGAAATGGTAGAGAATAGTCTTGCTCTTGCGGGCCATGCTGCATGCAGCGGGTCCGCACTAAATTTCTCCGAGGAGTAAGCCGATGCCTCCTGCCAAGTCCGAGAACGCCACACTTCGCGCCTCCCTGCCGATCTCGACCATTTCCGATGCCATTTCCCGTCTGCGCTATGGCGCCATCACGCTCACCGTCCACGACGGCAAGCTGGTGCAGATGGACGTGACCGAACGCCAGCGCTTCAGCTGAGCTCTCCGGCGCTCCTCCAGCAGAAGGGACCGCATGTGCCGGACCTTGGAATACTGA
>CAXRCQ010000032.1:0-7215 GCA_964228845.1 Blastomonas sp. | reverse complement strand
GGATGGCCGGCATGGCCGATCAGCAGCACCTGCAAGCCGGCATTGTGATGGCGCTCTGCCTCCACATGCACCTTGGAGACGAGCGGGCAGGTGGCGTCGAGATAGTTGAGCCCGCGCTCGGCCGCCTTGTGCGGAACCGCCTTGGGCACGCCATGCGCGGAAAACACGACCGGCACGCCATCGGGCACCTCGTCCAGCTCTTCCACGAACACCGCGCCCTTGTCCTTGAGGCTGTCGACCACGAACTTGTTGTGCACGATCTCGTGCCGCACATAGACCGGCGCGCCATATTTGTGCAGCGACAGCTCGACGATTTCGATCGCGCGATCGACCCCGGCGCAGAAGCCGCGCGGCGAGGCAATCTTGACGAGCAGCGGAGGCTGGGCGGTTTCGGTCATGTTCAGAAAAGCTTTCGTAGTTCGGCGTTTGTCTTAGGCGAAGCGGGCCGTGCTGGGAAGCCTGTCCCCGCAATCTCGTCCCCGGCCCATGCGAATCGCACGGGAATCTGGACATTGCGCTGAACGACGTCGGCAGATAAGGAGCGATGCACTGTGGCCTCGAAGGATTTTTGTTTGCATATGCCCAATCTGCCCATGAAACCGACCATTGCCATTATGGGTGCGGGGCTGGCGTTGCTCGGCCTGGCGGGCTGCGCGGAGAAGAACCAGCTCGTGGTGGACTCCGGCGTCGGCGTCACCTCGACCCTTTCGGCATGTCCCAACACCGCCATCCCCCAATATACGGGCGACGTCACCGTGTTCAATCCGCCGAGCAGCCGCGATGCTGCGGCGATCGACGTGGTTGCGACCATCACCAATGTGCGTCCGACCTGTGACGAGACCGGCCCGGAAATCTATGCAACCGCGACCTTCGACGTGCTGGCGCGGCGCAGCGACAATCGCGGGCAGCGCACCGTGACCTTGCCCTATTTCTCGACGATCATGCGCGGCGGCAACACGGTGGTCGCCAAGCGGCTGGGATCGGTCACGCTGAACTTTGCCGATGGATCGTATCGCGCCCAGGCGCAGGCGAGCGGTGCGGGCTATATCAATCGTGCGGCGGCAACCTTGCCGGAGGACATTCGCGAACGCATCACCCGCCGTCGCAAATCGGGCGATCCCGACGCGGCGATCGATCCGCTGTCGATCCCTGAAGTGCGCAGCGCGTTGCAGCGGACCAGCTTCGAACTGCTGATCGGCTTTCAGCTGACGCAGGAACAGCTGCAATATAACGCGACCCGATGAAGCTATCTTGACCCTCTCCCTTTACGGGAGAGGGACAGCTTCACGCAGTGAAGCAGGGAGAGGGCTGGGAGCACGATGGGTGCCCGGACAGGCCCTCTCCAACTCCGCCTAGGCAGACAAGCTGCCGAGGCTTCGTATCCTCTCCCGTAAAGGGAGAGGAGGGATGCGAACAAGGCCAACAGCATGACACTCTACACCCGTTTCACCCAGCATCTGCATGAGTCGCTCGACGCGCTCGAGGCCTCCGGTACCCTGTCGGCAGGATTGAACCGCGCCGCCGTGACCGTCGAGCCGCCGCGCGATCCGGCGCATGGCGACCTTGCCACCAATGCCGCGATGGTGCTCGCCAAGCCCGCCGCCACCAACCCGCGTGCGCTGGCAGAGGCGCTGGCGGCCGAACTGCGCAAGATCGAGGCGGTGGCCGAGGTCGAGATTGCCGGACCCGGCTTCCTCAACCTGCGCCTCGCGCCTTCGGTCTGGGCGGACGAGCTCAACGCCATCGCCGCGCTGGGGGCGGATTATGGCCGCTCGCCGCTCGGCGAGGGCAAGACGGTCAATATCGAATATGTCTCGGCCAATCCGACGGGGCCGATGCACATGGGCCATTGCCGCGGCGCGGTGGTCGGCGATGCGCTCGCAACCCTGCTCGAATATTCGGGCCACAAGGTGATCCGCGAATATTATATCAACGATGCCGGTGGCCAGGTCGATGTGCTCGCGCGGTCGGTGCACTGGCGCTATCGCGAGGCGCTCGGCCTCGAGAGCGGCGAGATGCCCGAGGGCCTGTATCCGGGCGACTATCTGGTGCCGCTGGCGAAGGAACTGGCTGCCGAGCTCGGCGATGCCCAGGCGAACGCGCCCGAGAACGACTGGCTCGTCCCGTTCCGCAAGCGCGCGGTCGCCGCGATGATGGACATGATCCGCAGCGACCTCGCGCTGCTCGGCATCCATCACGACGTGTTTGCCTCCGAAGCCGAGTTGCAGGCGGCAGGCAAGCCCGAGGCGGCCGAAGCCGTGCTGCGCGACAAGGGCCTGGTCTATGACGGCGTGCTCGAAGCACCCAAGGGCAAAGTGGCAGAGGACTGGGAGCCGGTCGAGCTGCCGCTGTTCCGCTCGACCGCGTTCGGCGACGACCAGGACCGCCCGATCCGCAAGTCGAACGGCAACTGGACCTATTTCGGCGCGGACCTCGCCTATCATTTCCAGAAGCTGCAGAATGCCGACGAGCTGATCGACATCTGGGGCGCGGACCATGCCGGCACGGTGAAGCGGATCAAGGCGGCGGTCGCGGCGCTGACCGACAACGAAGCGCGCTTCGACGTCAAGCTCGTGCAGATGGTCAAGCTGATGCGCGGCGGCGAACCGCTCAAGATGTCCAAGCGCGCAGGCAATTTCGTGACGCTCGCCGATGTCGTGAACGAGGTCGGCAAGGATGTCGTGCGCTTCACCATGCTCACCCGCAAGGCCGATGCGCAGATGGAATTCGATTTCGAGAAGGTGGTCGAGGCCTCCAAGGACAATCCGGTCTTCTATGTACAGTACGCGCACGCGCGCATCCATTCGATCCTGCGCAAGGCACAGGGCGAGGGGCTCGCGCCGTCGGCCGAGCATCTCGATCGGCTGGGCACCGAGGAGCAGGCGCTGATCGCGCTCGCGGCGCAATTCCCGCGCATCGTCGAAGCGGCAGCGCTCAACCGCGAACCGCACCGTATCGCCTTCTATCTCGGCGATCTGGCGGCGGCCTTCCACGCGTTCTTCAACCTGGGCAACGATCGCACCGACAAGCGTATCGTTCTGGCGCATGACCCCGAAACCAGCGGCGCAAGGCTTTTCATGGCGGCCAATATCGGGCAAGTCATCGCCAACGGCCTGGCGCTGATGGCGGTGGAGGCGGCGACGCAGATGTGACGCCGCGCCCCGCCGGGCCAAGGCACGCGGGCAAGAATTGGGGCGGATCGATGAGCAATCGGCTGGATGACGGAATGGATGACGATCTGAGGGATCAGCCGCTCGGCCTGGATGCCGATGACGACCGGCTGCCCTGGCTCGAATCGGTCGACGATGCCCCGTCGAACGACGGCAATGGTGGCAAGATTCTCGGCTTCATCCTGATGGGCCTGGTCGGGCTGTCGATCGTGCTTGCAGCGATCTACTGGCTGGGCGGATCGGGCAGCGCGCCCGAAGGCGATGGCAGCCTGATCGCCGCACCCGAAGGCGATTACAAGGTGCGCCCCAAGGACCCGCAGGAACAGAAGGTCGAAGGCACCGGCGATTCGAGCTTCGCGGTCAGCCAGGGCGAACAGCCGACGGGGCAGCTCGCCGATGCGGCGGGGGCTCCCCCGCCTCCGGGAAGTGCGCTGGTGCAATTGGGAGCCTATACCGACGAGGCCAGCGCGCTCGAAGGCTGGGGCAAGCTGACCCAGCGGCACGAGGTGCTCTCCGGGCTCAACCGCCGCATCGTCCAGGCGACGGTCGATGGCGGAACGGTGTTTCGCCTCAGCGTGGTGCTCGACACCCCCGCCCGTGCGAACCAGGTTTGCGACCAGCTCAAGAAAGCTGGGCAAAACTGCCTCGTCGTGCGTTGATTTACCCGGCGGTCCGGTCGTAAACCGGGGGGCATGAAGCCCGTCATCTTCGGCCTTGCCGGCCACAGCCTGTCGTCAGACGAAATCGCCTTTTTCCGCGATGCCAAGCCTGCGGGCTATATCCTGTTCGGTCGGAATATCGAGACGCGCGCCCAGCTGCGCGCGCTCACCGACAGTTTGCGCGACCTCCACGGCGACGATCGGCTGCCGATCCTGATCGATCAGGAAGGCGGGCGCGTTTCCCGGATGAAGCCGCCCGAATGGCTCGCCTTTCCGCCGGGCGGTGCGTTCGACCGGCTCTATGACCTTGCGCCGGCAAGCGCGATCGAAGCGGCGCGCGCCAATGCCGAGGCGCTGGCGCTCGACCTGGCCGAGGTCGGCATCACGGTCGATTGCCTGCCGCTGCTCGATGTCGCGATCCCCGGCGGTACGCCCGCGATCGGTGACCGTGCGCTCGGTCAGGAACCGCTGCGCGTCGCCGCCCTAGGCCGCGCGGTGCTCGACGGACTGCGGCGGGGCGGGGTGCTGGGCACGATCAAGCACATGCCGGGCCATGGCCGCGCGATGGTCGACAGCCATATGGAATTGCCGCGCGTCACCGCGAGCGAGGAAGAACTGGAACAGGACATCGCCCCGTTCCGCGCGCTCAACCAGGCCGAGATCGGCATGACCGGCCATATCCTCTTCGAGGCCTGGGACGAGGAGCGCTGCGCCACGCATTCGCCCTGGATCGTCGAGAACATCATCCGCCAGCGCATCGGCTTCGATGGGCTGCTGCTGAGCGATGATCTCGACATGAAGGCGCTGGCGGGCGAGGTGCCCGACCGCGCGGCGCGCGCGATTGCAGCGGGCTGCGACATTGCGCTCAACTGCTGGGCGCGGATGGACGAGATGATCGGGATCGCCAATGCGCTGCCCGATATATCGGACGCTTCGCGTGCGCGGCTCGATCGGGCGCGCGCCGCGATCAATCCAGTGACCGACTGGTCGCACCAGGCCGAGCTGATCGCCCGGCGCGACGCGCTGCTGGCGCTGGCGTGAACGAGACCGATCTCATCACCGGCGCGCCGCCATCGGACCTCGATCCGGCGGACGGCGACTATATCTTCTTCCGCGAACCCGTGCCCGCCGCCACCGCTGCAGCCGAAGCCCTGCTGATCGATGTCGATGGCTGGGAAGGGCCGCTCGACCTGCTGCTCGATCTCGCGCGGCGGCAGAAGGTCGATTTGCGCCAGATATCGATCCTCGAACTTACCAACCAGTATCTCGGCTTTATCGAGAGCGCGACCAGCCTGAAGCTGGAGCTGGCGGCCGATTACCTCGTGATGGCCGCCTGGCTCGCCTATCTCAAGTCCGCGCTGCTGCTGCCCGGCGACCCCGAGGTGGAGCCATCGCCCGAGGAACTGGCGCTGCGGTTGCAACTGCGCCTGCAGCGGCTTTCGGCGATGCGCGAGGCGGCGGCGCGGTTGCTGGGGCGCGACCGGCTGGGCCGCGATGTCTTCGTCCACGGTCAGGCCGAGGGGCTGCGCCTGCTCACCCGCACGCGGCACGATTGCACTCTGTTCGACCTGCTCGCCGCCTATGGCCGCGTCAAGCAGCGCAGCGAGCCGGTGGTGCACATGGTCAAGTCGCGCAAGGTGATGACGCTGGAAGATGCGCTTGCGCGGCTCTCCTTCATGCTCGGCACCGCGCTCGACTGGACCGAGCTCAGCGCCTTCCTGCCCGAGACCGCAGACCCGCAGCTCAGGCGCTCGGCCAAGGCCTCGACCTTTCTGGCGCTGCTCGAACTGGCGCGACAAGGCCGGGTCGAGCTGGCGCAGGAAGCGGCGTTCGCGCCGCTTCAGGTGCGCCGGGCGGGATGAGCGGGCCCGATCCCGTCGTGCGGGCGGTGGAAGCGGCGCTGTTCGCGGCGACCGAGCCGCAGACGGTCGAGCAGCTGCGCGCGCAGATCGGCGACGAGGCGGATATTGAAGGCGCGCTGGAAAGGCTGGTCAGTGACTATTCGGGCCGGGGGGTCGAGCTGGTCGAGCGCGGCGGCCGCTGGCATTTCCAGACCGCGCCCGATCTCGCCTGGCTGCTGCGGCGCGAGACCGAGCAGACGCGCAAATTGTCGCGCGCCGCGACCGAGACGCTGGCGATCATCGCCTATCACGAGCCGGTGAGCCGCGCCGAGATCGAGGCGATTCGCGGCGTCCAGGTGAGCAAGGGTACTCTCGACGTGCTGATGGAGGAGGGCTGGGTCGCGCCCGCCGGACGCCGCGAGGTGCCGGGCAGGCCGCTGATCTATGCCACCACGCCCGCGTTCCTCACCCATTTCGGCCTTGCGAGCAGGCGCGATCTGCCGGGGCTGGAGGACCTCAAGGCCGCAGGGCTGCTCGATCCTGTCGATCTTGCGCTGGAAGGGGCGCTGGCCACCGATGACGGCGAGGACGCGGATGACCGTTCGTCGAACGAATCCGATTCATTGCTGGAAAAGCCGGGCGAGGGGGACTAGATAGCCGCCGAGGCCTTCAGGAGATTTGCCATGGGATCCTTCTCCCTGATGCACTGGGTTATCGTGCTGATCATCATCGTTCTGCTCTTCGGCGGCGGACGCATTTCCTCGATCATGGGTGACGTTGCCAAGGGCATCAAGAGCTTCAAGAAGGGCATGGCCGACGACGAGGACGAGCCGGTGCAGCCCAAGCGCCCCGTGGCGCAGATCGAGGCGCCGCCGGCCCGCACCATCGACGGCACCGCGACCAGCACCGAAGAGCGCAAGCCCGGTTGATTGCTCGGCTGGCCTGGCGCACCGGCCCGCATGAAGGCGTGACCATGTCATGATGGACATCGGATCGACCGAATTGCTGATGATTGTCATCGTGGCGATCGTGGTGATCGGCCCGAAGGACCTGCCGCGCGCGCTTTACAAGGTGGGGCAGGTGATCGGCAAGGCCAAGGGCATGGCGCGCCATTTCCGCAGCGGCATCGACGCCATGGTGCGCGAGGTCGAGCTGGAGGAAATGGAAAAGAAGTGGAAGGCGGACAATGAGCGCATCATGCGCGAATATGCTGCCGCAAACCCTGCTGCAGCTTCGGCTCCGCCGCCCGCAGCCGAGCCCGCCCCGGCGATGGAGCCGCTCACCGAGCCACCCGCTGCCATCCCGGCTCCGGCAACGCCGCCTGCGCCCGTGACCGAGGGCGAGCGGTGAGCGATACCGAAGACGAAATCGACGCCTCGCGCGCGCCCTTGCTCGATCACCTGATCGAGCTGCGCCAGCGGCTGGTCCGCTGCGTCATCGCGCTGCTGCTCTCGTTCGGCGTGTGCTTCTATTTCTCGGAACAGATCTTCTCGTTCCTGGTCGTCCCCCTCAAGGCCGCGTTCGGCGACCGCTGCACGACCTCGC
>CAXRCQ010000031.1:0-3516 GCA_964228845.1 Blastomonas sp. | reverse complement strand
AAGCCCTCCCCCTTGATGGGGGAGGGTTGGGTGGGGGTGATCGTCCCGGATTGCGCTTTCGATTGCCATGAATACGCCCTCCTCGGCCGTCAGCACATCGTAATTGGTGAAGCGGATGACCCGATAGCCCTGCCCCTCGATGGCCGCCGTCCGCGCCGCATCAATCTCAGCATTATGCTGGCTACCATCCACCTCGATGACCAACTTGGCGCGATGGCTGGCAAAGTCGGCAATGTACTGGAGCAGCGGAACCTGCCGACGAAACCTCGCCTCAGGAAAATTCTCGCGCAGAAGCGTCCACATCCTTCGTTCGGCATCGGTCATGTCGCGCCGTAACCGCCGCGCCAACTTGGTTGAGGCAGGAGGCGGATGATGCTTCACCGATAGCGTCCAGACGAGGGCTCACCCCCACCCCAGCCCTACCCAATCAAGGGGGAGGGAGCGGTGTTGCACGCACCGAGAAGTCTATTGCGCACTAAATCCCTCCCCCTCGATGGGGGAGGGTCGGGTGGGAGTGATGGTGCCGGATTGAGCGAGGCAAGATCATGATCGCTCACCCGCTGCCCCCAAAACCCGTTAGCTCACCCCCGGCCGACAATGCTCTCCGGAAGATCCTCGCCGAACACGCGCTGATAATATTCCGCGACCAGCATCCGTTCGGCCTCGTCGCACTTGTTGAGGAACGACAGGCGGAAGGCGAAGCCGATATTGTGGAAGATCGCGGCATTCTGCGCCCAGCTGATCACGGTACGCGGGCTCATCACGGTCGAGATATCGCCGTTGATGAAGCCCTGGCGGGTGAGATCGGCGACCTTGACCATGTTCTTGACCACCTTGGGGTCGGTCTCGCCGACCTTGGCCAGCACCACCTTCGCCTCTGTCTCGGCCGGCAGATAGTTCAGCGTGCACACGATGTTCCAGCGGTCCATCTGGCCCTGGTTGATCTGCTGCGTGCCGTGATACAGCCCGCTGGTATCGCCCAGGCCCACGGTGTTCGCGGTCGCGAACAGGCGGAAATAGGGGTTCGGGCGGATCACGCGGTTCTGGTCGAGCAGGGTCAGCTTGCCCTCGGTCTCCAGCACGCGCTGGATCACGAACATCACGTCGGGGCGGCCCGCGTCATATTCGTCGAACACCAGCGCGGTCGGCGTCTGCAGCGCCCAGGGCAGCAGGCCTTCGCGGAACTCGGTGACCTGCTTGCCGTCGCGCAGCACGATGGCATCGCGGCCGACCAGATCGATGCGGCTGATATGCGCATCGAGGTTGATGCGGATGCACGGCCAGTTGAGGCGCGCGGCAATCTGCTCGATATGCGTCGACTTGCCCGTACCGTGATAGCCCTGCACCATCACGCGACGATTGTGCGCGAACCCTGCCAGCACCGCGAGCGTGGTTTCCGGGTCGAACACATAGGACGGATCGAGATCGGGCACGCGCTCGTCGGCCTCGCTGAACGCGGGCACCTGCATGTCGATATCGACGCCGAACACCTCGCGCGCATCGACCATCTTGTCGGGCGCGTCGAGCAGGGTGCCATCGCGGCTGTCGGGCTGGGTGTTCGAAATATCGGTCATGGCGTTATCCGGTGGTCTGAGTCGTCGAAGGGACGCTCCGCCCGATCAGGCGAAGGCGGCAAGTTTGCGCAAGTGCGTATAGGCGGCGATCACCTCCTGCAAGGCTTTCTCGTGGCTGCGATCCCCGCCATTGCGATCGGGATGATAGGTGCGCACCAGCTCCGAATAGGCCTTGCGGATCGTCGCACGCGTGGCATCCGCGCCAAGCCCTAGCGTCTTCAGCGCATTCTGGTCGGCCGCCGAAAGGCCCCGCTGCGGCGCGCGCGCCGAATCCGCCGCAGCGCGGGCGCGATCCTTGATGTTCTGACGAAAGCGCGCGCCGATTGCATCGAGCGGATCGGCAAAGTCGCCCCAGCGCGGAGTCTGGCCCGCCCCCGCGGCAAAGGCGCGCGTCTCGCGGTCCCATCCGGCGGTCGGGCGCTGCGCCTCGTAGATTTCCTCCGCACTCATGCCGGCAAAGAAATTGTAGCGCTCGTTGAACTCGCGGATGTGGTCGAGGCAGAACCAGCGATAGCGGCCCGGACCGTCAAAGCGCGATCCGTGGCGCGATTCCTCTGCGGGAGGCGCCCGAAATTCGCCCTCTTCGGGGCACTCGGCCCAGTCGCAGCGCCGCCCGGTCCCTTCAACGCGGCCATGAAAGCGCGTGCGCCTGCGCGCACTGCCATCCCGTTCCGATCCGCCGCTGTCTGCCAAAACCCAATTCGCCCGTTGCTGTGCGCCGCCTCGCCAAGGGGCGGAAAGCGGCCTATATAGGTGCGCATGACGACGAAAACCAAGGGGCCGATGGCCAGCGAAATCGAAACCCGGCTGATGGCCGCCCTGTCACCGACACGGCTCGACGTGATTAACGACAGCGCCAAGCATTCGGGCCATATGGGCGATGACGGAAGCGGCGAGTCGCACTTCACCGTCGAGATCGAGAGCGCGGCGTTTGCCGGCAAGTCGCGGCTGGAACGCCAGCGCCTGGTCAACCGCGCGCTGGGCGACCTGCCAGGGCAGAAGGTCCACGCGCTGGCGATCAAGGCACGGACACCGGGCGAAGCATGAGCGGTCCCATCGCCCTCACCTTGCTCCCCACCAGCCATGACCTCGGCGGCTTCACCGTGCGCCGCGTGCTGCCGCAGAAGAAGCGCGCGATGGTGGGGCCGTTCATCTTCGTCGACGAGTTCGGCCCGGCGCAGCTCGATATCGGGCGCGATCTCGGCGTGCGGCCGCATCCGCATATCGGGCTGGCGACGGTCACCTATCTATTCACCGGCGGGATCGACCATCGCGATTCGCTCGGCACCTTCCAGACCATCCACCCGGGCGAGGTCAACCTGATGACCGCCGGGCGCGGGATCGTGCATTCGGAACGCAGCCCGGAAAGCGAGATGGCGACCGGCGCGCGGCTGTTCGGCATGCAGACCTGGCTCGCCTTGCCCGACGCGCTGGAAGATACGGAGCCCGCGTTCGAGAATATCGGCTGCGACGCGCTGCCGATGATCGACGATGGCAAGGTCAGCGCGCGCGTGATCATGGGCTCGCTCTGGGGTGCGACCGCACCGACCACCTGCCACAGCCCGACCATCTATGCCGACATGATGCTGCAACCGGCGGGCACGATCCCGATCGACAGCGAGGCGGACGAACGCGCGGTGATGCTGGTCGAGGGCGATGCCGCGCTCGATGGCCTGCCGCTCGAACCCTATCTGATCTACCTGATCGCACCGGGCGCAAGGCCGAAGCTTGAGAGCGTCAGCGGCGGCCGCGCGATGCTGCTGGGCGGCGCGGATTTCGCGTCGGAACGGCATATCTGGTGGAATTTCGTCGGCTCATCGAACGAGCGCATCCGCGACGCGGCGGATCGCTGGAACCGGGGCGCCTTCCCGAAGGTGCCCGGCGACAGCGAGGAGTTCATCCCGATCCCCGAAGTGCCGCTGACGCGCGGGCGGACCTGAGC
>CAXRCQ010000030.1:0-10227 GCA_964228845.1 Blastomonas sp. | reverse complement strand
ACGCGACCATCGCGGACAAGCATGCAGCCGACCGAGGGATTCGGGCTCGACAGCGCCCGCCCGCGCTCGGCCAGGGCGATGGCCGCGCGCATCCAGTCGGCATCGGACCGCGCGGCTGGAATCACTCGGTATCCATGCCCAGCTGCTCGGCGAGGCGGCGATATTGCGCCTTGCGCTCCTCCTCACGGCGCAGGGCTTCGGCCTCGCGCTTTTCCTTGAGCAACTGGTTCGCCTCGATCTCCTTGCGGATCTGCTCGTCGCTGCGCCCGGGCTCCAGGCTGGTCACCCAGGTGATCTCGGGCCGTTTCCATTGCACCTCGAACCCGGATTCGCTGATGAACGCGCCGAAGATCGCGATCGTGCAAGCCGCCGACAGCGCCAGAAAGCGCCATTTATGCTCCTGCTGGTCGAACCAGTAAGCCTTGAGGTCCGATGCGGCGCGCACCGGCGATATGTCGCGAAAGAATCCCATGCCGGCCAAGATAGGCGCTTGCGCCCGTCTTGACCAGTGCAGGCCTATTTCACCAGGGGTTTCGTACCGTCGCCGAGCAGGATGAACGCCGCCCAGTAATAGGGGTGCGAGGTCAGCGGATCGTCCATCGCCGCACGCTGCGCCTTGGCGAGCGATTCGTTCATCGCGGTGCCGGGCGCGGCCTTGAACAGCGAGGAGATCAGGTTTTCGGTCGCGTTGAAATCGTCCGGCACCGGCCAGTGGCTCGCCAGAACCGAGCGCGCGCCTGCTCCGACGAACGCACGAACCAGGCCGTCGAGCGCGAAATTGCCCCCGGTCTCGATCCCTGCCTCGCGCGAGGCCGAAACGGTGGCCAGCCCCGCCGTGTCGCACGCGGAGAGGATCACCAGATCGGCATCGAGCTTGAGATCGAAAATCTCCTTGAAGCTGAGCAGCCCGTCCGAGCTCGTATCGCCGAACGAGGTGACGAGAGCCGGGCGTGCCGGGCATTCGGGGCGCGGCGCAGTGACCAGGCCGTGCGTGGCAAAATGCAGGATGCGATATTCGTCGAGATCGTCGCGGTTCAGCAGCGCGGTATCGCTGAAGTTCTGCTGCGTGATGACATTGGCACGGCCAGCGCCCAGCACGCTTTGTGCGAGCTTGAGTTCGGCGGGCGAGATCGGGTCCATCCAGGTGGCGACCGGCCATTCGCAATCAGCCTCGCGACTGGCCGACGCGAGCTGGATCCGCTCGGGTGGCGGCGCATTCTCGCCGACACCCAGATAGGCCTGTTTGCCGCGCGCGGGCGCGATCGTGCGGACATCGGCGAACGAGCGCGGCGACACCGCGATCGAGAAGCGCCGGTCACGGCCGAACCAGGCGACGCCGGTAAAGTCGAACGGGTCCGAATCGAGCGCGGCGGAGCGCTCGAGATAGGCATCGACGCCCTTCTGATCCTCGACCAACAGACCCGGCGGCAGTTGCAGCAGCGCGCCATCGGGCTCGTAGACCAGATGCTCGATACTGGCGAGATCCTGCTTCAGGCCGGGGAACAGCGCCTCGTACAGCTTGCGCGCCTCGACCACGTCGAACGGATAGTTGGTGGGCTGGCCGTTCTCGATCACCACGATCGAATCGCGCAGCTTGGCCACCACCTTGTCCAGATCGGCACGGGTGAGCGCGATGCTGACGGTGCGCACCTTGTCCGCGGTGATCAGCTGACCATAGACCTTCTGCCCGACAAAGCTGACCTTGTAATAGCCCTCGCGCGGGCCGAGCAGCTTCTGCAGCTCGGCGAGCGTCACCGAGCTTGGCGACAGCACGCGATATTGCGAATACTGGCCGAGCTTCGACTGCAGCGCCGTCTGCTCGTTCTGCTGCGTGGTCAGCGATTCGCGCGCCAGCGCCAGCGTTGCCAGATCGTCGGGCGTGGGCGAAGGCAGGGCTTCGAGCCGCTGGATTTCAGCGCTCGTCCGCGCGATCTCGCGGGTACGCGTCACCGCCAGGCGAAACAGCGCCGAGGCCTCGTCATTGCCTTCGGAAAGTTCGCGGGCGAGCACGGCCTGGGTCTGCGCGACGCCCGGCCGCTGGAGCAGCTGGCTGGCGTTGAACATGCGCGCGGCGACCGAAGGATCGCTGTCGGCGCGCACGGCAAGCTGGGCGAAATAGGGACCCAGCATCTCCTTCATCGCGGCGCGAGCGCTGGGCACGGCCTCGCCCTCGGCGACGATCTCGTCATAGAGCGCGATCGAGGCATCGGCTTCGCCCCGGCGCGCCAGGAACGCGGCAAGCCGCCCCTTGGCGCTGAGCAGACCGGGCGATTGCGGATAATCGAGCCGGTAGATGTCGAGCGCTTCGGTGAGACCCGCCCGCGCCCCTGCAAAATCGCCGCGCGATTCCTGGATCAGCGCGCGCTGGGTTGCCACTTCGGCGCGCAGCCACCCGGTTGAACTGATCCTGCCGTTGCGCACGCCGACAATCGTATCGATGCCCTGCTGCAGCGCGACCAGCGCCTGATCGCTCTTGCCCGAGAGCCTGAGCGCGGTGCCGCGCAGCAGCAAGGCCTGGCCGTCCAGAATCTGCGCCCTTTCCGGACCGGTCAGGCTTGAATCGACCCCGCCCAGCCGCTTGAGCCCCGAATTCTCGCGATTGATCTGATCGGCGAGCATCTTGGTGATCTCGCCCTGCGACAGCCGCTGCTCACCGACCAGTTCGGTATCGACCGAGACCGGACGGTCGAGCACCTTGATCGCCTCTTGCGGATTGCGCTGGTTGATCGCATCGATCGCGCGGAAATTGCGGATCATGCGCTGAGTGACACCATCGCTCGATGCCACGAGCCGGTCGGCGCGCGCAAACAGCGCGCCTGCGGTGGCAAAATCGCCCATATTGGACAGCTGCAGCGCCTGGTTCGCCAGAAACTCGGCGCTGCGCTCGCTGCCACCCTGCTCGCGCGCGGCGAGCGTCTCGAAGAACTCGGCGGATTCGGCATAGGCGCCGTAATTGTTGCGGATATAGGCCTCGACCCGCGCCGATTCCTCGTCGAGCGTGCCCGCCTGGATGCGCGCGAAGGCGGCGGGATCGCTGACTTGCGTGGTCGCGACATCGACGGTGCCGGGCACCGCGCGGTCGGTCACCAGCGCGGCAAGCGCCAGCTTCAGCGCCGAATCATAGCCCGAAAGCCCCTCTGCGATATATACCGTGTCGCCGCGCACTGCGGCATAGATGCGGTAATCGACCCCGGCCTTGGAATCGCTGCATTCGACGACGCTCGCGCCGCCAGCGGTCTCGACCTCGGTCACCTGTTTCGCGCCGCAGGAAAGGCGCGTTGCCGCCGCCGCGAGATATTGCTCCAGCCGGTCGCCTTCGCCGCCGCGCAGCGCATAGAGCGAGGCCACCGGGCTGGCAGCGTCACGGCACACCACGCGATAGCCGCGATCGAACATGCTGGTCAGCGCCGGGTCGGTCGGGCGATATTGCGCGGTGCACAGCACGCCGGCCGAGCCGACACGAAAACTGTCGCGCAGCGCGATTGATTCCTGTCCCTGGGCAAGGGCGGGCGAGCTGAGGCCGGCGGCCAGCGCCAGCAGCGCGGTGCCGGTTTGCCGCAGCGCGCGCGCCAGGCCAGGCTGAAGGGACGAGGGGCGGATCATGGCTGTCCTCCGGTATCGGGCGTCAGCTCGGTCAGCGGCACATCGAGCTGCAGATTGGGGTTGCCGCCGCTGGTGACGGGCTCGTCGATGATCGGCTCGACGCCCAGACGGCGGGTGTTGACGATGGTCACCGGCGGCATGATCGGACGGCGCGGTGCCGCTTCGCCACGTGCGGCCTCTTCGGCTGCGGCTTCGGCTTCCTCCTGCTCCTTCTGCGCTTCGCGCTCGGCCGCAGGCTCTGGCGGCGGCGGTCCGGCATGGGTGATGACCGTCGGCGTCACTTCGACAATGCCGCCACCGCCGCACGATATGGCGGAAAGCAGGCAGCCATTGACGCTAGAGGTGCTGGTAAAGCCGCTCGGGCCGCCGCTGTCCTCGCCACCGCTGCTGGTCGAACGCGGGAAGATCAGGTCGCGGACGGACGTGCCGTTGCGCACCAGATCGCCGGTATCGAGCAGCTGGCCATAGATGACCAGATCGATCAGTTGCGACGAACCTTGCTGCGAGCTGCGCGGGCGGACATCGAAACTGCCGACCCGACCAAAGAAGCCCGCATTGAGCAGCGAGGTGCCCGTGTTCTGGATGAACAGCGTGCTGCCGACGGTGAACTGCAGGCTCGATGCCTGGATCACGCCATCGGGACGCGAGGTGGCGATGGGCAGGCCCAGCGCGGTGTCGCGACCGGTGAAATTGACATTTTCTGCCAGCCTGCCGAGCAGATCCGCGCTCGCGATATGGATGTTGTTGGCGTTGATCGAGAGGATGCCGCCGGGCGAGCTGCCGTTGAGGAACAGCCCACCGGTATCGGCATTGATCTCGACCCGGCCCGCGTTGAGCGCGACCCGGTTGGAGGCGGCCATCGAATTGAACACCGCGTTGCCGTTCACCCGGATCGTGCCCGGGGTGTTGATCGTCAGGCTGCCTTCCGCCCCATTGAGGTTGACGCCGCTCGATGCAGTCGATCCGTTCATCGTCAGCGCGCGGATTTCCACGCCGGTGCCGGACGAGGAGACATTGGGTGCGTTGATGACGATGCTCTGCGCGCGGATGCGCGAGATCTCGCTGCCGTCGAGCATGTAGCTGCCGCTCGGCTGCGGCTGGCTGTCGCTCGATGTGCCACCGAGGATGACGCTGCCGCTGCGATTGGCGGTCAGCGTGATCGTGCCGGTGCTGGCATTGCCCAGGCCACCATTTTGCGAGAAGGCGATATCGCCCGAACTGATCGCGATCGTGGGCGCGGCGGCGAGCCCGCCGAACACCGCCGTGCCGCCGACATCCAGGCTGATCCGCGTGCCCGCCGTGATGGTGCTGTTGGCCGAGAAGGTGCCGGTTGCGCCGCCGATCAGCGTGCCGGTGGTCGTCGCACCGATCGAGACGCTGCCACCCGCACGCGATGGCGTCGCTGCGAGCAGGGCGTTGAGGTCGATCGCGCTGATCGCTGCCGTCGGCGAGACGCCGGAGCTGTTGGCGAGCAGCGCCGTGCCACTGGTGCCGGTGGTGATGCTGCCGGTGCTGATGCTTTGCGAGGCGAGCAGCAGCGCGTTGGTGCCGGTGGTGACATTGCCGGTGTTGAGATTGCCGTTCAGCGCAGCCGCGAATACCGCATTGGTGGCGTTGAGGTTGCCGGTGGTCACGCTGCCGCCGCGCAGGCGAATCTCGTTGGTCGAGCCGATGGCACCGGTGACGATGGCCTGGTTGGCGCGCGCCAGTACCGTGCCGCCAGACGTGATCGCGCCGGTGGTGATGCTGGCAGCATTGCCGAAATTGCCCTGGCCGTCATCCGATCCGATGCCCAGCAGCCCGAAGCTGTTGATCGTGCCGGTGGTGATGGTGCCATTGGCGCCCAGCCCGATGCTGAATCCGGTCGAGGTGGCGCCCGGACCCGAGCTGCGCAGATTGCCCAGCACCATGTTGCCGGTGACGATCGTGCCGATCGAGGTGCCTGCGGTAATGTCGCCGCCGGTGACCGATCCCGCCACATTGAACTGGGTGCTGGTGGCCGAGTTGAGCGCACCGAAAGCGAGATTGCCTGCGGTCGCGCCGATGCTGATTCCGGCATTGGTCGAGGTGACATTGGCAAGCGTCGCTGCCGTGCCGCCGATATTGACCAGCGCCGCCGTGATTGCCCCGGTCGAGGTGAAGCTGGCGCTGCGCGACCGCAGCTGCGCCGCGCCGGTTGCCGTCACGCCGCCGATGCTGACCGTGCCCTGTCCATCGACCGTGACGGCAAGGCCCTGGGTGGTACCGGTGGCGAGCGTGCCCGATGTGATCGCTCCGGCCGAGTTCAGCGTGATATTGCCCCCCGTGGCCACGATATTGCCGGTCGTCAGACCGCCGACCGTCGTGGTCAGGCTCACCCCGAGCGCGGCATTCATCGCCTGCGCGGCGATGCTGTTCGCGGTGATCTCGATAGCGCCGCTGTTGACCGACAGCGTACCGCCAAAGCTTGCTGTCGTGCCCAGGCCGACGCGCAGATTGCCGGTGGTGATCGGTCCTGCCACGGCAAGGCTGCCCAGCGTGCGGACGGGAGTGACCGCAAAGACGGGCGTCGGATCGCCGCCGACGAACGAGGTGTTGCCACCCTGATTGTCCCCGCCGTCACCGAGCAGCGACTGCATCGACGAATTGCCGACATAGAAATAGCGGTCGCTGGCGGTGCCGGTGGTGGCCGCGCCGTTGATCTGGATATTGCCATCGACCAGCAGGATGATGTTGTCCGCCGTCGAGAGCGTGCCGCTGGTGAAGGTGCTGGTGGTCAGCGCGCCGATATTGCGTGCCGACTGGACATTGCCGACCTGGATGGCACCGTTGCTGGCCAGGCCAACGCCGAAGAACTCGCCCGAAAGCAGACCCCGGGTCACGATATTGCCGCCGGTGATCCCGGTCGCGGCCAGCACGCCGAGGCTCAGGCCCGCATCGACATTGCCGAAGCTGACCGAGCCGATGGCATCGAGCCCGACATCCTCGCCCGCTGTCAGATCGCCGACGGCGATGCTGCCATTCTCGGTTTCCAGCGAAATGAAGGTGCCAGCGGTAAGGTTGCCCGTCGAGACGTCGCCATTCGATACGAGGAAATCGATAAAGCTGCCGGCCATCGCAGTTCCGCCGGCACCGGTGGGCGCGACGAGATTGATCCCATTGGCCGCAGACATTGCGATGAAGTCGCTTGCAGACAGATTGCCCGCGCCGATGGCCCCGATGGTCGCCGTCAGGTTGATATGCTGACCGGAAATCAGGTCGCCCAGCAGCAGTTCGGAGCCGGACATGCCGATCGCCCCGCCCGAATTGATGTTACGCAGGTCGATCAGACCGTTCGCCACGGCGGTGAAGCTTCCCGGCGTTGCGAAATTGGCGGTGACGATGATGTCGCCGTCAGACCGCAGATCGATGGCACTGGCGGTGATCGTGCCGATGCTGGTCGGGGCGGTTATCACCGTGTCGGTGACGAACGTTCCCGCCTGCACGCCGAACGCGCCCGCATTGACCGAACCGTTGTTGACGAGGACCGAGAGCTGGCCCGGCGTGATGAAGGTGAAGCTGTTCGCGACGTTCACCGTGGCGTCGCTTACCCGGATGAAGTCTTCGACCACTGCGGTCGGGTCGGGCGCATCGCCGGCATTGCCGATGTTGAACACGAGGCTGTTGGCGGTGAGGTCGCCATTGACCGCGCGGACGAACGAACCGGTTTCATAGGTCGTCGTACCGTTGATCGCGCCGGTTCCGGCAAAGCCCCTTGCGATCGCGGTGATGTCGTTGGCGACCATCGTTCCGCGGTTGCCGGGGGCGGAGAATTGCTCGGTGCTCTCAAGCCCGATGACGCCGCTGATCGCGTTGCCGCCATTGCCGCGCAGCGTGCCTGCGCCGCCATTGCCGCCATTGGCATTGGCGAGCATGGTGAGGTTGTTCACCCGGGTGAGCGATCCGCGCGTCGCGAAGAAGATGTCGCCGCCATCGCCCAGTCCGCCATTGCCGCCATTGCCGTTGCCGGTGGTGCCGGTGCCGCCATCGCCTCCCACGCCGCCAAAGCCATTGGCCTGGATGAACGCGTCAGTCATCACCATGAAGCCGGTGGGGGTCGGGTTGGGACCATTGGTGATCGTGCTGCTCACCGTGCCGATCTGCGTGGACCCGCCGGTGCCGATGCCGCCTGCGCCGCCATTGCCGCCAAGTCCGGCCGATCCCGTCCCGCCCGCGCCGCCCGCACCGCCAAAGCCGTTCAGCGAGACCTGGAGGTTGAGGATGTCGAGCTGGCCGTTCCGTGCCGTGCCAAAGGCGGAAGTCCTGCCGCCAATGGCGTTGCCGCCCGCGCCGCCCGCGCCGCCGACGGTGCCATTGGCACCCGCGCCGCCCGCACCGCCAAAGGCATCGGCGAGCAGCGTCACATTGTCGAAATCGAGCAGCCGGGTCGCCTGGCTGCCGCCGGAGATGAGGGTGGCTAGCCCGCCCGTCGCATCGCCGCCGCGTCCGCCGAGCGCACCATCGCCGCCGCGCGCCACCGCCGCGATGAACATGTCACCGCCGGTCATGTTGCTTTCATTTGCGCCGATGCGCGAGGTGCCGCCGGTGCCCGCACCGCCATTGCCCGCCACCAGCGCATCGCCGCCGATGCCATTGGCGATCATCGAGATGAGGCCGCTGAAGTTGAAGGTGCTGACAACGCCGATCGTGCCGGTTTCGCTCAGGCCGCCGGTGCCCGCGCCGCCATTGCCGGTCTGTGCCGAACCGCCCGTACCGTTGGAGGTCATGGTCAGCGCATCGCCGAAGATCATCTGGCCGCCGCCATTGCCGAAGACCACGGCTGCCGTGCGACCGCCGGTGGCATTGCCGCCATTGCCGGTCGTCAGGCTGTTGCCGCCAAAGGCGCTGGCATCAAGGGAGGTCGTGCCGAAGATATTGATCGAGCCCGATTCCGCCTGCACTGACACGGTGCCGCCCAGGGCATCGCCGATCGTGCCGGTGAACGAGGAGCCGACATCGGCGATCGCATCGGCGAACAGACTGCCCGAGATCGTGATATTGCCGCCCGCATTGCGCGATTCCACGATCGCCGAGCCGCCCGTGGCCGCGCCCGAATTGCCCGCGCCGTCGAGCACCGTGCCGCTGAGGCCCTGAGCGGACATGAACGTGTTCTGGCTCAGCGTGATCTGGCCATTGACCAGGCTCAGGATGAAGGCAAATCCGCCCAGCGCTGCACCGCTATCGGCTCCGGCCGATCCGGTGCCGCCAAAGGCGCTCGAGTTCATGCTGGTATCGCCGGTAACAGTGACCCGTCCGTTCGTCTGCGCGAAAATCTGGGTGTCGCCGCCATCGCCGAAACCGCCCGAATTGCCGACACCCGAACCGATACCGCCAAAGCCCTGCGCGCTCAGCTCGGCAGTGGCACCGATCTGGATGTTGCCGCCAGGAATCGACCCGATGACCGCGCGCCCGCCGGTGCCGGTTCCGCCCGATCCGTTACTGCTCAAGGCGCCTCCGCCCGTGCCGTCGGCATTGGTGGAGCCAATCCCGCCGATCGACAGCGTGCCTGCACCCGCGCCAAGATTGGCAAGGCCGCCCGTGCCGTTGCCGCCGCGAATTCCGCCGATGCTGGCACCACCAAAGCCGCGCGCATCGGTAAGGGCGTTGCCGGTGATGGTGATGGTGCGATCATTGACCGCGATCCGCACATCGCCGCCAGTGCCGTTGCCTGCAATGCCGTCGCCGCCGCCCGTATTGTTGCCACCCGTGCCGTTGGCTGCGACGAACGCGTTGCCGGTGATGGTGATCTGACCGCCCGTATTCTGCGAGATCGAGGCATTGCCGCCGATACCGTCGCCGCCATCGACGCCCGTGACGAAGGCGCTGAGTACCGCGCCATTGGCGTTGATGTCGACATCGCCGGTCACGTTGATGACGCTGTTGCCATTGGCGATCATCTGCGCGCTGCCGCCGGTGCCGTTACCGCTTCTGCCGACGCCCGACTGGAGCGCTCCGCCGCCAATGCCGCCCGCGCTCATCGTCACGCCGCCGCTCAGCGTCATCAGGCCCGCGCCCTGGCCGCTGACGAATGCACCTCCGCCGGTTGCATTGGCTCCGCCAAAGCCGTCGCCGCCGATGGTGCCATCGCCGCCGATGCCAAGCGAATCGATCTGGGTCAGCCCCTGTACCGAAATGGCCCCGCCGGTCTGGATCGACAGCAGCGATAGCGAGGCATTGCCCCCGCGTCCGGTGCCGCCGACCGAAGTTGCGCTGGAACCGCTGAACCCGCCCACACCGGTCGCCTGGAGCACCAGACCCGATCCGAAGCTGAGCACACCGCCATTGCCGAATACCTGCGCAAACACGCCGCCGCCGGTGCCGTCGCCGCCATTGCCGGTACCGTCATCGGCATTGCCCCCGAAACCGAAGCCGGTGAGCCGCGCGTCGCCCGCCACGTTGATGCGTCCGCCGACGCCCGCGTTGATGGTGCTGTTGCCGCCAAAGCCCGCGCCACCCGTGCCCAGATTGAATGCCGAGCCACCAAAGCCATCGGCATTGCTGAAGATCGACCCGTTGATGGTCATGACATTGTTGGCGCTGGTGATGCTGAGGGCGGTGCGGGGCGGCGCGGTAACGCGTGTGGTCCTGCTCCCCCCCCGGCTCGCC
>CAXRCQ010000029.1:0-4921 GCA_964228845.1 Blastomonas sp. | reverse complement strand
ATCACGTCGATCATCCGGCCCAGCGGCTCGGGCTGGTTGTTGCCGATATTGTACAGCCGGTGCGGCGAGACGCTGCCGCCGGGCTTCACTTTGCCATCATCGGCGGGGGGATGGTCGATCACCGCGAGCACGCCGGCGATGATATCGTCGATATAGGTGAAATCGCGGCGCATATCGCCATGGTTGTAAACGTCGATCGGTCTGCCCTGCAGGATTGCGCTGGTGAACTTCCACAGCGCCATGTCGGGCCGGCCCCAGGGGCCCTAACCGGTGAAGAAGCGCAATCCCGTCATCGGCAGGCGATAGAGATGCGCATAGGTCTCGCTCATCAGCTCATCTGCCTTCTTGGTGGCGGCATAGAGCGAGATCGGATGATCGACGCGCGCATCGACGCTGAACGGCACGGTATCGCTGTTGCCATAGACCGACGAGGAGGAGGCATAGACGAACTGCTCGACCTGGCGATGGCGCGCAACCTCGAGCAGGTTGAGATGGCCGACCAGGTTCGACTGCACATAGGCCCTGGGGTTGTCGATGCTGTAGCGCACCCCAGCCTGCGCTCCAAGATGCACGATCGTGGACAGGCTGTGCGGCGCGAGCGCGGTCTCCAGCGCTTCATGGTCGGCGAAATCGAGCTCCAGAAAGTCGAACCGACCGGCGCTGATCATGGCAAGGTCGGCGAGGCGCGCATGCTTGAGCGCGGGATCATAATAGGCGTTGAGATTGTCGATGCCGACGACATGCTCGCCGCGCTGCAGCAGCGCGCGCGTCAGCGCATGGCCGATGAACCCGGCGGCTCCGGTAACGATGATGGTCATGGGGTCAGGGTCTGCCCGATCAGCCGGCGAGACGCAAATGTCCGCTGGGGCGTTCGGGCGCGGCGGGCTGGTCGGGCCAGATTCCGCGCGTGTCATAGACGATCTTGGCGGCGCGCTCGGCCAGCGGGATGGACTTGAACACGTCATGATCGACCAGCACGATGAACATGTCGCAGCTTTCGATCGCATCGTCGACATCGATCAGCCGTGCGCCAAGGCCATCATAGGCGGGCGGCAGCGCCTGGGCATAGGGTTCGACGATGGCGATTCGTTCGCCGAACTTCTGCGCGAGCGCCAGCGCGACCTTGTTTGCCGGGCTTTCGCGGAAATCGTCGATATTCGCCTTGAACGCCAGGCCGAGGCACGCGACCTTCGCGTCCGGATTCGCCTCGATCAGCGCGCCTGCCTTGGTCAGCACATGATCGACCTTGCCGTCATTGACCCAGCGCGCGGTGCGGATCAGCGGGGTTTCGTCCGGCGCGCCATGGATGATGAACCAGGGGTCGACCGCGATGCAATGGCCGCCGACGCCCGGGCCGGGCTGCAGGATGTTGACGCGCGGGTGGCGGTTGGCGAGGCGGATCACCTCCCACACGTCGAGCCCCATGCGGTCTGCGACAATCGACAGTTCGTTGGCGAACGCGATGTTGACGTCGCGATAGGCGTTCTCGACCAGCTTGGTCATTTCGGCCGAACGCGCATCGGTGGTGATGCACTCGCCGCGGACGAAGCGGCGATAGAAGGTCAGCGCCTTGCGCGCGCAGCGCGGGGTGATGCCGCCGATCGAGCGATCGTTGTTGGTGAGCTCCTCGAGAATGCGGCCGGGCAGCACGCGCTCGGGGCAATAGGCGATGGCGATATCGGGAATGTCGCTGGTGAGGCCCGGCACCTTGAGGTCGGGGCGCAGCTTGGCGATCAGGTCGCGCATTTCCTCGGTCGTGCCGACGGGCGAGGTCGATTCGAGAATGATGCAGTCCCCGGCCTTGAGCACCGCCGCGATGCTGCTCGCAGCCTGGAGGACATAACTGATATCAGGCGCGTGATTGTCGTCGAACGGGGTCGGCACCGCGATGACGAACACGTCCGAAGGTTCGACCTGGAGCGAGGTGCGCAGCATGCCGCGCGCGACCACGCCCTGGACCAGCCCGTCGAGATCGACTTCCTCGATATGGATGCGGCCCTCGGCAATCGTGCTGACGACATGTTCGGAGACATCGACGCCGAGCACGCGGCAGCCCGAGCGCGCGATGATCGCTGCGGTCGGCAGCCCGATATAGCCCAGGCCCAGAACGCAAACTTCAGGCTTTTTTTCGGACAGCATGCTCAATCCCCGATCGTGGTCGGCCCGGCGGCGCAAGGCCGCAGACCATAGAGCGTCGGTCTAGCCGCGTCCCGGTTAAAAAACCGGTAAGCAGTGGCAGCGCAACGGTCGGTCTATGCGCAGTCCCGATCGAGCAGCGGCGATATCGCGCTGGAAGCAAGCCATGCGCAACAAAAAAGGGCGGCCCTTGGGAGCCGCCCTTTTCCGTTTAGCTTGCGCCTGATGAAATCAGGGGCTGTTCGGCTCGTCGTCGTCAGCGATGACGATGATGCCGCCGACGACGGCAACAGCAGCGACGACACCGATGATGATCCCGGTGCTGCCTTCAGCTTCGCTCTCTTCGCTCGAAGCAGCCGATACGCGACCGGCAGCCTGGGCGAGAACCGGAGCGCCGACCATGGTGGTCAGGGCGATCGCGGCCACAGTGGCTTTGAACATTTTCATTTTGATATTCCCCATTAGGAGTTTTTCGTTCGCCCGTTTGATGACACAACAAGGTTTATGTTGCAAGTGCGAAATGCGGGGTTACCCCCATTTCAAATGCGAAAGTCGGTCGTCGCGCGCCATGCACGCGCTGCCGCCTTACCTCCTCTAGCGAATATCCGGATACATGTCCTTCAGCCGGTGGCGCATCCCGAAGGTCCAGGCCAGCCCGACCTTGAGATAAATGTAGTTCGCCTTGAGCGGCCCCCATGCTGCTATGCGGCGATCCGACGTGATCACCGGCTTGCGGGTCATCCGGAGCTTGCCGATGCGGGCGAAGCCGATGCAGAGATCTGCCTCTTCCATGATCGTTGCGTCCGCTGGTATGCCGCCGATGCGCAGATAGTCGGCGCGGCGGAAGAACATCGCATGGTCGCCGAACAGCAGCCGCACACCGCGCACGAACAAATGCGGGTGGGTGACGATGGGATAATAGGTCTTCCACCAGTTGTGCGCGGTGGTGAACCAGCGGGTTTTTTCGCCTTTGATGATTGGCAGGAACGTCGCCAGCGCGATCCGGTCATCGCTGAGAGTTAGGCGAATGTGTGCGATGGCATCGGTCGGCAACAGGCTGTCTGCGTGCAGGATGCAGACGAGGTCGCCGCTCGAGTGCTCTACCCCGAAATTGATCTGCGGTCCGCGGCCGCGCTCGGGTGAGACCTCTGTCCGCCAGCCCGCGGCCCTGGCCAGCGCGACCGTCTCATCTTCGCTTCCGCCATCGACCAGCAGGATCTCGTCCGGCTGCGGATCGAGCGCGGCAACATTGGCGATAGTGGCGGGCAGCGCCTTGGCCTCGTTGAGCGCCGGGATCATCAGCGTCACGCGCACCTGGCAAGCTCGGCAAGCTGCGGCCAGCGCGACAGATCCTCGGGCCGGTCGCAATCGGCGAGACTGGGGAGCAGCGCGGTGCTCAGCCCCTGCGCCTGGCAGCGGCGCAAGGTTTCGGGATACACGGCATCGGTGCTCCAGGGCATCTCGATCAGCAGTTCGGGCCGTGCCGTCTGCATGCCGATCAGATAATAGCCGCCATCCTCCGCCGGGCCAATCACGACATCATGGGTTGCGAGCGCACGGATCGCGCTGCGTACGATGTCGAGTTCGAGATCGGGGGTATCGGCCCCGAAAAACAGGTGCGGGTGCATGCGCGACGCATCGACCAATCGTTCGGTCAGGCCGCCTTCCACCTGCGGCACCAGGGCAGGGCCTTCGCCCAGCCAGTCGCGGAACTGGGCTTGGTCGCCCCCCGCGATGCGCACTTCAACGGGGGCTCCGGTCTGCAACAGAATGTCGACGGTCCGCTTTGCGAGATGCCGATGCACCTGCGCCGCCCCTTCGGGGCCCAGCGCCGGGATCAGACGGGTCTTGGCATAGCCCGGCACCGGATATTTGGCGAACAGCACGAGATCGGGCAGGGCGGTCATCGCGCAAGGCTTAGCGCGCCGGAGCCGGGAAACAAGCCTTGCATCGCAATCGCGCCGCCATATGGTGCGCGGCCCGGCCAATCGACCTCAAGGAGCTTCGCGCATGTCCGACACCATCCTGTTCGATTACTGGCGCTCGTCGGCCAGCTACCGCGTCCGCATCGCGCTGAACCTCAAGGGGATTGCCTATCGGGCGGTGCCGACCGACCTGCTGACGCGCCAGCAGAAGGCCCCCGATTATGTCGCGCGCAATCCGCAAGGGTTGGTGCCGATGCTGCAGATCGATGGCCACGATCTCACCCAGTCGCTGGCGATCATCGACTATCTTGATGCGACGCGACCCGAGCCGCGCCTGATCCCCGCAGAGCCGGTCGCGCGCGCCGAAACGCTGGCACGGGCCATGGTGATCATCGCGGACATTCATCCGCTGAACAATTTGCGCATGCTGCAATATCTGAAAAATGAGATGGGCCAGGAACAGGCTGCGATCGACACCTGGTATCGTCACTGGATCGCCGAGGGCTTTGCCGCGCTGGAACAATTGGCACCCGAGACCGGCCTTTTCGGGGGTGACGCGCCCGATCTGACCGATGTCTGCCTGGTTCCGCAGGTGATGAATGCCCGCCGCTTCGAGCTGGACATGGTGCCCTATCCGCGACTGGTGCGGATCGATGCCGAATTGCAGGCGCTTCCCGCCTTCGCGGCCGCGCATCCGGAAAGGGTCAAGCCCGCGTGACTCGTCG
This sequence comes from Blastomonas sp., assembly GCA_964228845.1. GTDB lineage: Bacteria > Pseudomonadota > Alphaproteobacteria > Sphingomonadales > Sphingomonadaceae > Blastomonas. The sequence goes on along the minus strand of CAXRCQ010000029.1, from coordinate 135 downwards.
GATGCAGCAATTCTTTTACGGTATCGGGCTGGCGGCAATCGCGACGAGCCCGGCAATCGCGCAGGACGGCCAGTCCCGGGGCGAAGCGATCACCTGGGCAGACAATGTGATCACCGTCGTGGGCCGTCCGCTCGA
>CAXRCQ010000028.1:0-9088 GCA_964228845.1 Blastomonas sp. | reverse complement strand
GGTGGACCCGATGCAGAAATTGTAGAGGCCGCCGAACAGGAAGCCGGTATTGGTCGGGCTGAACGCGGTGCCCGGAAGGTTCGCGGTCCCGGCAAAGGGGCCGGGCAGATTCTCGAACGTGCCCAGCAGCTTGCTCGCCTGACCGCTATTGTCGCTATGCGAATAGTCGGCGGAAAGCGAAACACGGAAGCGGTCCGACGGCTCCCAGATGGCGCGGCCGCGCAGGCTGAAGCTGCCCTCGCCGCCTTCGCGCTCCGCCGCGCGATAGCTCGAATGGTTGAAGTTGAGATAGCTGTCCGAATTGGAGGCGAAACGCGCGCCCGCTCCGGTGAAGGGAACGCGGCGCAGGAAGCCGTCGCGGGTCGAACTGGAGACGGTGAGCGAGGTGCGGAAATTGTCCGCCAGCGGCAGATCGACCGTGCCGCGGAAGCGCAGATAGTTGAACCGGCCCGCCGTGACGTCGCCGGTGATACCGAAATCGCGGCCCGGATCGCGCGTGACGATCGAGATCGCGCCGCCGATCGTGTTGCGACCGAACAGGGTCCCTTGCGGACCTTTCAGCACCTCGACCCGCGCCACATCGGGCAGGTCGAGGTTCGCGCCGACGGTGCGCGCAAGATAGATGCCGTCGAGATAGATGCCAACGCCCGGATCGATGTTGAAGGCGAAGTCGTCGGATCCGATGCCGCGAATGGTGGCGGAGATGACCGCCGTCGATCCGGAAAAGGGCGTGCCCGCGTCGAGATTGACATTGGGTGCCAGGCGCGAGAGCGCGGCGAGATTGCCGACGCCCTGCTCGGTGATCGCATCGGCGCTGAACACCGAGATCGCGATCGGCACATCCTGCAGCGATTCCGCGCGGCGCTGCGCGGTCACGACGATCTCCTGAAGCCCTTCCTGCTGGGCTGGCTCAGCCGCCTGTCCAGCCGCCGCATCCTGCGCCCTGGCCGGCATTGCCACCAGCGCCAGAGCCATTGCCACACCACTGCACGAAGCGCGCGCGATCCGCATATCCATCCCCTGATGTCGTTGTTCTGTGCATCGGGATTAGCAAGGCGGGGCGCAAGTCCGCTGTAACGATCGCGCAAAAATACCGGATTCGGGCGCAAGTCAGTGGCAGGTGCGGAATGCGGTCGGAGAGACGCCGAAGGCCGAATGGAAGCGACGCGCAAAATAGGCACAATCGTTGAAGCCCAGTTCGAACGCGATCGCGGTAACCGACATTCCGGGGCGGTTGACCAGCAGTTCGCGCGCCTTTTCCAGCCGCCTCCGGACGATATAGGTGGACAGCGTCATGCCGCGCTTGGAACAGGCCAATTGCAGCGTGCGCAGCGGCATGCCGATCTGGTCCGCGATTGCCGACGGGTTCAAGCCGGCATCGCCCAGCCGCGCTTCGACTATGCCCTTGATCCGCGTCAGCAGCTGATCGTCGCCCGTCATGCTGTGCGATGGCTCGGCCTGCAGCGCGGCGACCACCAGCGACAGGATGGTGTCGGTATAGACAGCGCTGGTCGCGCCATCGAGATTGGCCGAGGCCTCGTGCCAGAGCGAAAGCAGGAAGTTGCGCAGGATGCGGGTAGACGCGGACTGGCCCGAAACAGGCCGCGCCAGGTGCGCCTCGACATCGGCCATGCGGTTGGCAAGCATCGCCTGATCGAATTCGACGATCAGCATCTGGTGTCGTTCGGGCGCATCGAAGCAATAGGCGTCTTGCGCGGCGCATAACACCATGTCGCCAGGCACCAGATGCGCCTCGCGCCCGCGATGCGAAACGGTGCACCGGCCTGCCTGCAGCACGTGCAGAACCAGTGCATCGTCCGACCGCATCGCGCGGCTGCGCGAAATGCGCGCCGCCGCTGAGTGGGGCCAGGTCAGCGTCATGCCGTCGAGCGACCAGCGCTTGAGCTCCGCATGGAAAAGCTGACCCACCGGATCGACGATCAGCCCGCAATAGGTTTCCCCGAGCAGCGCATTCCAGAACTCGATGCCGCTTTCGCTCTGCGCCTGGGCCGTGGAGAAAATCTCGATCATCCTGTCCCTCCCCTCCTGCGGTCTCTTGCCGCGATTGATCGCCTCTTGGGTTCGGGCCCGTGGGTCAGGCCGCTATGTTGACGATATGCGCCTGAGTATATTCGTGCAGACCGGCCTGGCCAAGCTCTCCGCCCAGACCCGATTGCTTGGCTCCGCGGAACGGGATTTCGGGGTCGATGGCCATGTGCTGGTTGACCCATATGGTGCCGGAATCGATCTGCATCGCGATCTCGGTCGCGCGCGCACGGTCCTTGCTCCAGACGGTTCCGGCCAGGCCGTAGGGAGTATTGTTGACCTCATCGATGAGCGCATCGACATCGTCATAAGCGAGCACCGGCAGGACCGGGCCGAACTGCTCCTCGCGCACGATGCGCGCGTTGCGGTCGATATCGCGCACGATGGTGGGCGCGATGAAATAGCCGGGCCGGTCGAGTGCTGAACCGCCCGCGATCACCGTGCCGTTTGCAGCGGCGTCGGCGAGGAATTCCTTGACCTTTTCGAACTGCGCACGGTTCTGCACCGGGCCGAGCTCTGCGCCCTGCTGCGCGCCATCATCGACGACCATCTGCTCGGCCATCCGCGCCAGCTCCTCGCAGAACTGGTCGTACATCGAGGTCGGCACATAGGCGCGCTTGATCGCGACGCAGATCTGCCCGGCATTGAGCATCGCCCCGTGAAACACCTTGGCGGCGGCATCGGCCACATCGACATCGTCGAGCACGATGGCCGCGTCATTGCCTCCCAGTTCGAGCGTGACCCGCTTGATGCCATCGGCGGCGGACTGCATCACCTTGCGGCCCGTGGCGGTCGAGCCGGTGAATGCCACCTTGGCCACATCGACATGGCTGGTGAGCATCCCGCCCAGATCATTCTCGTCGCAGATGATGTTGACGACACCGGCGGGGAGCAGTTCGCGGCAGATCTCGCCGAACAGCAGCGATGTCAGCGGTGTCGTCGGCGCGGGCTTGATAACCATCGTGTTGCCCGCGACCAGCGCCGGGCCGACCTTGTTCATCATCAGGATGACCGGGAAGTTCCAGGGCGTGATCGCCGCGACCACGCCCAGCGGCCTGCGATGCTCGACCACGGTCCCGCGCTCGTCGTCGCGCAGCGTCACCGGCTCGATCTTCATCGCGGCAAAGGTCCGCAGCGTGCCGACGCTGGCCATCAGTTCATATTGCGCCTGGGGAAGCGGCTTGCCCTGCTCGCGGGTGAGCAACCGCGCAAACTCTTCCGATCGGGCCTCGAGCGCATCTGCCAGCTTGCCGACCAGCACGGCACGTTCCTCGGCAGGAGTGCGCGACCAGGTGGGATAGGCGCGCTTGGCCGCTGCCACGGCTTCATCGAGCAGCTCCGAATCGGCGCGTGGACAGCGGGCGAAGACCTCACCCGTTGCGGGGTTCACCACATCGAATGAACCCGATCCCGGATGGGCCTTGCCGTCAATCAAAAGGCTGAAATCGCTCATCATTCTCTCCCTCATCAACATGGTTGCTCTTCGCGTCGCAATGCCAATCATGCGCCGCATGCCATTCGACGGCTTGACAAACTGTACACCTAGCGGATAATCCGCCTTGGATACAAAATCAAGCGCGCGCAACGAGGGACGGTTCGATGATCAGCAGCACCAGGATCGAAGGGCGCAGCGTCCTGCCGCGCCTTGTCGGCTTCCAGCTGCATCTCGCCACGATGCGGACCGGCCAGGCGGCGCGCGCGGCACTGGCGGAAATGGCGACCACCCCGGCCAAGGTCACCGCGATGCTGTTCGTCGCCGATCAGCCGGGTTGCGATCAGACCAGCCTCAGCCGCTATCTGCATATCGGCCGATCGGCGGTGATGAAGCTGCTGAACACGATGGAAGCGCGCGGCCATGTCGAGCGGCGCGAGGGCCGCGACCTGCGCAGCAACGGACTTTACCTGACCAAAGCCGGGCAGGATTTTCTCGACGAAGCGCTCGCCGTGCTCGAGCGCAGTGACCGCGAGGCTACGGCCGCGCTGTCCGGCCCCGAACAGGAGCAACTGCTGCACCTGCTGCGCAAGCTCCAGTCAGGCTCCGCCCCCGCATCCGAACCCGCCGACACCGGCCTTCTGACCTATCCGTAACATCTGCACGACCAAGGAAACCATTGCATGACCGAAGAAACCGCCACCTTTACGATCGAGAACCGTATCGCCTGGGTGAAGTTCAACCGCCCCGACAAGCGCAACTGCATGAGCCCGACGCTCAACCGCAAGATGCTCGAAGTGCTCGAAGGACTGGAGTTCCGCGACGATGTCGGCGTGGTTGTGCTGACCGGCGAGGGTACCGCCTGGTCGGCGGGCATGGACCTCAAGGAATATTTCCGCGAGAACGAGCAGAAGGGCCTGCACGCCACGCGCAAGGCGCAGCGCGAGGCCTATGGCTGGTGGTCGCGGCTGCGCTGGTACGAGAAGCCGACGATCGCCATGGTCAATGGCTGGTGCTTTGGCGGTGCCTATGGTCCGCTGTTCGCCTGCGACCTCGCCTTTGCTGCGGAAGACGCGCAGTTCGGTCTGTCGGAAATCAACTGGGGCATCCTGCCCGGCGGTGGCGCATCGAAGGTCGCGACCGAACTGCTGTCGTTCCGCGACGCCATGTATCACGCGATGATGGGCGAGAACTGGACTGGCAAGCAGGCCGCGGAAAAGGGACTGGTCAACGAAGCCCTGCCTGCAGACCAGCTCAAGGCGCGCGTGGAAGAGGTCGCCAAGGTGCTGCTCGCCAAGAACCCCACCGCGCTGCGCGCCACCAAATGGGCGATCCGCCGGGTGCGCGAGATGAGCTACGACAATGCCGAGGATTATCTGATCCGCGCGCAGGAGGCCGCCAATTCGTTCGATGGCGAAGGTCGCAAGGAAGCGACCCGCCAGTTCATCGACGAAAAGAGTTTCAAGCCCGGCCTCGGCGCGTACGACCTCAGCCGCGCCTGATCCCGGTCGACTTTGCAAGAAAGGCTGGCAGGCGGCCGCGTCTGCCAGCCTTTTTGCCTTGCGTGTGAACCGGGCACGATCCTGCAAGCCGAGCGAGCAGTTTGCATCATCCAATTATTGGATCCAATTTCTGGTTGGAAACCCGGCATTCCTGTGCCAGATCGACGGCTTGCCAGTGGCTCTGGCAAGTCAGCGGCGAGCCGCCGCGACGGGAGGGAATGCATGAGCAGAATCGCAACAACCCATGTCGGATCGATGCCGCGCGGGCCGGAACTGACCGAGCTGCTGTTGGCGCGCGATGCGGGCAAGCCATATGACGCCGCTGCCTTCGACGCTGCCGTTTCCGATGCGGTGAACCGCTCGGTCGCCTTCCAGCGTGCATGCGGCGTCGATATTGTCAGCGATGGCGAGATGGGCAAGGTCGGCTATTCGACCTACATGATCGAGCGGCTGTCCGGTTTTGGCGGGCATATCGATCGCAAGCCGGCAGCCGACCTCGCCGAAGTGCCCGGTCTGGCCAAGAAGCTGTCGGCGATCATGGGCAGCCAGGAATTCGTCCGCGCCTCGTGCATCGGTCCGGTCAGGCTGGTCAATCTGGACCCGTTGCACGACGATATCCGCCGCTTTCGCGCCGCGATGGACGCGCATGGCAGCGGCGCGCGCGGGTTCATGAACGCCGCCTCGCCGGGCCTCATCACCGCCTTCCAGGTCAATCGCCACTATCCCAGCCACGAGGCCTATCTTGCCGATCTCGCCGATGCGATGCGCGAGGAATACGAGACGATCGTCGCCGCCGGGTTCGACCTGCAGCTCGACTGCCCCGATCTCGCGATGTCGCGCCATACCGGCTATCAGGACCTGAGCGAGGCCGAGTTCCTCAAGGTCGCCGCCGCCAATGTCGAGGCGCTCAACGCCGCGACCGCGAAAATCCCGCCCGAGCGGATGCGGATGCACATCTGCTGGGGCAATTATGAAGGCCCGCACGATCACGACATTCCGCTCGAGCGCGTGATCGATATCGTGCTCTCCGCCCGGCCGGGCACGGTGCTGTTCGAAGGTGCCAATCCCCGGCACGAGCATGAATGGACCGTATGGCGCGATGCCGCCATCCCCGGAGACAAGGTGCTGGCGCCCGGCGTCATCGATACCTGCTCCAACTATGTCGAGCATCCCGAGCTGATTGCGCAGCGGCTGGAGCGTTTTGCCGGGATCGTCGGCGCGGACCGGGTGATCGCGAGCACCGATTGCGGCTTCGGCACCTTCGCGGGTTATGGCAAGATCGACCCACTGGTCACCGCCAAGAAGCTGAAGGCAATGCGCGAGGGCGCGGACATCGCGGGTGCCCGCCTGTGACCCCGGCAGAGCGCCAGACGATCGAATGGGAATGCGCGCGCCTGATCGCGCTCTATGCCAATCTCAACGACGCGCATCGCTGGGAGGATGTGGTCGCGCTCTATCATCCCGACGGCCTGATGACGCGCCCCTCCGCGCCTGATGCGGAGATTCGCGGGCACGAGGCCATTCTCGCCGCGTTCCAGGCACGCGCGCCACGCACCACGCGGCATTTCTGCAGCAATGTCGTGATCGAGGTGGAGGATGCGCAATATGCGCGCGGCGAGTGCGCGATCCTGCTGGTCACCGGCAATGGCGCGCCGCTGGTCGGGTCGTTCCACGACCGGTTCATCGCAACGCCCGAAGGCTGGCGTTTCCTCGAACGTCGCGGGTCGCTGACCTTCGCGGGCTGAACTGCCCGGACTATTCGCGCTGACTTGTCGCAAAAAGGGCGGCGTGATAGCCTTCAGCCATCATGGCAGAGGCCGAACAGCACGCCGCCGTCATCCGGTCGGCCATCGCCTCCCCCGCTGCGGCGGCGCAGTCCTCATTGGCTGCCTCCTGGTGCCGATCGGCGCTGCGCCACGGGCTCGACCCGGCGCACGGCCCGGCCGCCGACCGGCTCGATGCCGCCCGCCTCGCCGAAGCGCGGCAGGCCAATGCCCGGCTGCTCCACCACGCGCGCCCGGTGCTCGACACGCTCGCGCGCAGCATCGTGCGCACCGGACGCTGCCTGCTGCTCACCGACGGCAACAGCCTGATCCTCGAAGGCCGGATGACCGACGGTGATGCCGCGATGTTCGACCGCGCGCGGCTGGTGCCCGGCGAATGCTGGTCCGAGGCGGCGGAGGGCACCAACGGAATCGGCACCTGCGTGGTCGAGGACCGCCCGATCGCGATCCTGAAGGACCAGCATTTCCTCAGCAGCAACACCCAGGTCAGTTGCATGGGCGTTCCGATCCACGGCGCGGACGGGGGCATCATCGCCGCGCTCGACGTCTCCACCAACCGCTATGACCATGACCTTGATACCACCGCTTTGGTCTTGGCCGCGCTGCAGGATGCGGCAGGATCGGTCGAGCGGCTGATGTTCACCGATGCGTATAGCGATTGCCGCATCGTCCTGCTCGACCAGCAGGCGCACGGCCAGTCCGCGATGGTGGCGGTTGATCGCGACGATCTGGTCATCGGGGCGAGCCGCGCCGCGCGCCACCATGCGCTGCTTGCCGGGGTCAGTGCGGCTGCGCCGGTGCCGCTCGCCGATCTGTTCGGCCTGGGCGAGGAAGACCCGATCGCGGCGGCCGAACGCAAGGTGCTGCGACAGGCGCTGGCGCGGTGCGGAGGCAATGTCGCCGCCGCCGCGCGCAGCCTGAAGATCGGCCGCGCCACCTTCTATCGCCGGATGGAGCGCGCCGGCCTCCACTGATCGATCCCCCATCTGTCTCAATCGCGAGACAGTTGCGCAGCCTGACCGTCGCCCCTCCTCTCGCTCGCACGCTGCGCCGGTGCCAGCCTCTTTCTCGCGAACCGCTGAGTCCCGGCCATCACGGGCCAGCCGCCAAGCGAGAGGAGACACTTCATGGACATGCACACCCCTGCCGCGCTGCTGATGCGCCCGCCGCTGAAAGCCCATTACGACAACTGGATCGGCGGCCGCTGGGTGCCCGCGAAGAGCGGCGCGACCTTCGACAATGTCTCGCCCCTGACCGGCAAGGTCATCGGCACCATCGCGCGCTCGGGCCCCGAGGATGTCGAGGCCGCGCTCGACGCGGCGCATGCCGCGAAGGCCGCCTGGGGCCAGACCAGCGTCGCCGAACGCGCACTGGTGCTCACCCGCATCGCCGACCGGATGGAAGAGAATCTCGCGCATCTCGCCCAGGCCGAGACCTGGGACCATGGCAAGCCGATCCGCGAGACCATGGCCGCCGACCTGCCGCTTGCCATCGATCATTTCCGCTCTTTCGCCGGATGCATCCGCGCGCAGGAAGGCGGCATTTCGGAGATCGACCGCAACACCCTAGCCTACCACTTCCAGGAACCGCTGGGCGTGGTCGGCCAGATCATCCCGTGGAATTTCCCGCTGCTGATGGCCTGCTGGAAGCTCGCCCCCGCGCTGGCCGCCGGCAATTGCGCGGTGCTCAAGCCCGCCGAGCAGACCCCCGCCTCGATCATGGCGCTGATCGATATCATCGGCGATCTGCTGCCCGATGGCGTGGTCAATATCGTCAACGGCTTCGGGCTGGAGGCGGGCAAGCCTCTCGCCTCGTCGAAGCGCATCGCCAAGATCGCGTTCACCGGCGAGACCTCGACCGGGCGGCTGATCATGCAATATGCCAGCGAGAACCTGATTCCGGTGACGCTCGAACTCGGCGGCAAGTCGCCCAACCTGTTCTTCGCCGACGTGATGGCCGAGGATGACGATTATCTCGACAAGGCGATCGAGGGCTTCGTGATGTTCGCGCTTAACCAGGGCGAGGTGTGCACCTGCCCCTCGCGCGCGCTGGTACAGGAATCGATCTACGACCGGTTCATGGAGCGCGTGCTCAAGCGCGTCGCGGCGCTGAAACAGGCCAATCCGCTCGACCCCGAAACCATGATCGGCGCGCAGGCGAGCGCTGAGCAGCAGGCCAAGATCCTGAGCTATATCGATATCGGCCGCGCCGAAGGGGCCGAAGTGCTGGCGGGCGGAGCCGCCGCTGAGCTCGGCGGCGAGCTTGCCGGCGGCTATTATGTCCAGCCCACGGTGCTGCGCGGCCACAACAAGATGCGCGTGTTC
>CAXRCQ010000027.1:0-3790 GCA_964228845.1 Blastomonas sp. | reverse complement strand
TCAGCTTTTCGGTGAACGTCTAATCCTGATCGATCAGACGCGCGCGCATCAGGCCGCGCAACGAGTTGCCCAACCAGAAGCCATCCGCCAGATCCTCCAGGCCCAGCCGCGCTACCGCTGCCCTGCCCTGCTCGATCAGCTCTCGCCGCAGCACACCTGGGAGCAGGCCCTGATCGAGCGCCGGCGTCAACAGCTTGCCGTCACGCTCGACGAACAGGCTGGTGAAACTGCCCTCGGTCAGCGCGCCGCTGGCATCGGTGAACAGCACCTCGTCTGCGCCGCACTGCGCTGCAGCCTCGCGGCGGGGATCGTCATAGCATGCACGGTCGGTGGTCTTGTGCGCCAGCCGCAGATCATCCGCCGCCAGTGCCATCGGCCGGATCACGACCTTGAGGGGATTCGGCAGAGGCGCGGGCATGGGGCGCATCTCGATCGCAGTGTCGCCGGTGGCTGCGAGCAGCAACCGGATGCGTGTGGAGGCCTCGAGGAAGACGCAGGCATGGTTGAGCGCGTTGCGCACGGCGGGGCGGTCGAACGAGACACCCAGGTCCGCCGCGCTCGCCTTCATCCGTTCCAGATGCAGTTCCAGCCGGACGATGCCCCTGGCGGGATCGAAGCCCATGGTTTCGATCAAGTCGAACTGCAAAGTCGCCGCCTTCAAGAACGCCCCCTTGACCAGACATTCGCGCCATTCATCGCCGCTCGATGAATCCGCCACCACTCCCGAGCCGAGCCCCAGGCTGACCTTTTGCGCATTGGCGGCAAGATGCAAGGTGCGACTGGCGACGTTGAAGGCGGCATCGCCCGGCCGATCCCCGCGATGCGGGTCAATCCGGCCGATCGATCCGCAATAGATCCCGCGAGGCCCTGCCTCGATTTCGTGGAGCAATTCCATCGCACGGATCTTGGGGGCACCGGTGATCGAACCGCAGGGGAAAATGGCACGGATGATATCGGCCGCATCGGCCCCCGGTGCGATCTGCGCGCGCACGGTGGATGTCATCTGGTGGACACTGGGATAGCTTTCGATGCGGAAAAGATCGGTGACCGCCACGCTGCCCGGCACCGCGACGCGCGACAGGTCGTTGCGCAGCAGATCGACGATCATCAGGTTCTCGGCGCGATCCTTTTCCGATGCCCTGAGCTGCCCGGCGGCCTGCGCATCGCGGGCCGGATCGGCATCGCGCGGTCGCGTGCCCTTCATCGGCCGCGCGGTCATTTCGCCTTCGCGCAGCGAGAAGAACATCTCCGGCGACAGGCTGAGCAGCCAGTCCGCGCCATCGAACACCACCCCGCCATAGCCCGCGGCCGATCCGCTCCGCAGCGCGCGGTACAGCGCCAGCGGATGTCCGGACAGCGCAGCATGGTTCTGAAAGGTGAGATTGGCCTGATAGATGTCGCCTCGCGCGATCGCGTCGTGAACCTTGGCAAAGCGGACGGCATATTCGTGCTCGGCCATTGCGGGGCGCACCGGGCCAAGAAAGGCACCACCCCGTCCGGCCTGCTCCGCCAGCCATTGCGGCACAGCCTCGGCAGCGATGACGTCATGACGCTCGAACAGCCCGAACCAGGCCAGCGTCTGCGGTTCCATTGCATCGAGCAAGGGTCGCAGGCGCGGCTCGAACGCGAACCCGGCCTCATAGCTCAGATACCCCGCCGCGTGCAGGCCTTGACGCCCGGCCGCGCGCAATTCGGCAAGGATCGCATCGAGTTGGTCGGCGGTCTTCGCGACAAGGCAGCGAACCGGATCGCGGTACAGCCTCGCTGCGCTGGCGCGCTGGCTGCGGGCGTCGTCGAGCAGAACGAAGGGCTGGGAAAGGCTTTCGGGCCGGGGGTCCATGGGCTGCGCTTCTAGGCCCAGTCCGCGCGCCTGACCAGCCGCTTGTACGCCTGCGCATTGCCAAGCGCGCGCCGCCCGCATAGATCGTCGCGCCGGAGAAGAAGAAAGCCAAGGGACGCGAGGATGGAATGGCGCAGATGGAATGCGGCTCTGGCCGCCCTGGCGTTTGGCTGCGCCATGCCCGCACCGGCCCAGGATGCGCCGTCCGATGACCCCATCATTGCGCCACCGGCTGCGGTGATTGCCGATCAGGTTCCGCCCGTTCGCCAGTCGCTGGTCGCCGATACCCGGCCCTATCTCGAATATCGCACCGCAGGCTTTGTCGGCTGGAATCCGGTCGATCGATCGATGCTGATCACCACCCGCTTCGGCAATGTCGCGCAATTGCACCGCGTCGCGACCCCCGGCTCCGCACGCCAGCAGATCACCTTCGAGGAGGAGCCGATTTTCAGCGGCAGCTGGTCGCCCGATGGCAGGATCCTGCTGCTGGAAAAGGATGCCGGCGGCAACGAGGTGGCGCAAATCTATGCCCTCGATGACGGCAAGCTGACACTGCTCACCGATGGCAGGAGCCGCCATGTGCTTGGCCCCTGGTCAACTGACGGCCATTTTGTCGCCTATGGCAGCAACCAGCGCTCCGGGGTATATAACGACATATATGTGATGGATCCGCGCGACCCGGATACCGCCCGGATGGTGCTCTCGACGGACAGCGGCGGGTGGGCCGCGATCGATTTCGCCCCCAATGGCCGCGACTTGCTTGTGTTCAATTACATTTCGGCCGCCGACAGCCAGTTGCACATCATCAACATCGAAACCGGTGCGATCCGCCAGGTGACGCGTGACGCGCTGCCGGTCGCCTATGGCAATCTCCGCTTCGCTCCGGATGGGCGGCTCTGGGTGTCGAGCGACAAGGATTCGGATGTCCAGCGGCTGGGCGTGCTCGATACCGACACCGGCCTGTTCACCCCGATGATCGACGGCGGGCGCTGGGACATCAGCAGCTTCGACATATCAGCCGATGGCAAGACTATCGCCTATGTCGTTAACGAAGCTGGGTTTTCGAGACTTTACCTTTACGAGATTGCCACCGGTAAGAAGCGTGCGGTGCCGGGCTTGCCGCCGGGCGAGATCGGATCCCGGCTGAAGTTCGCGCCCTGGGGCGATCTTGGCTTTACCGTCTATTCCAACCAGAGCGCAGGCGACGCCTTCAGTCTTGACCCCGCTTCCCTCAAGGTCACGCGCTGGACCGAGAGCGAGACCGGCGGGCTCGATCCGGCGCAGAATGTCCAACCCGAACTGGTCGAGATCACGAGCTTCGACGGCGAGCCGATATCGGGCCTGCTCTATCGTCCCGACCCAAGGAAACACCCCGGCAAGCGCCCGCTGATCATGTCGATCCATGGCGGGCCCGAAGGCCAGGCCACCGCTGGCTTTCTCGGCCGCACCAACTATCTGATCAACGAACTCGGCATCGCGCTGTTCTATCCCAATGTCCGCGGCTCGACCGGCTTCGGCAAGCGCTTCGTCGCGCTCGACAATGGCCCGTTCCGCCGCGAGGATTCGGTGAAGGATATCGGTGCGTTTCTCGACCGCCTCGGCAAGTATCCGACGATCGATGCCAGGCGCTTCGGCGTCACCGGGGGAAGCTATGGCGGCTATATGTGCTATGCCAGTGCGATACGCTACGGTCGCCGGTTCAAGGCCGCGAACTGCATCGTCGCCATCTCCAATTTCGTGACTTTCCTCGAGAATACAGAGGAATACAGGCGAGACCTCAGACGCATCGAATATGGCGACGAGCGCATTCCCGCCCTGCGCGCCAAGCTGGAGGAGATCAGTCCGCTCACCCAGGAGAACCGGCTGAAGCTGCCGTTGTGCGTGGTAACCGGGGCCAACGATCCGCGTGGTCCTGCGCGCGAGGCCGATCAGAGCATCGAGGCGGATCGC